>JAPSKJ010000077.1 GCA_031177735.1 Nocardioides sp. | reverse complement strand
CTCAGGCCACCCGGCCGCTCACCTCCGGGGCCGCCCCGGCCGGAGCGCTGCCGCCCCACGGACCGGACGTCGAGGTGCGCAGCTTCACTCCGGAGAACAAGCTCGGGCTGCTCTCGGCCGGCGAGGTGACGATCACCGACACCGGCATCGTCGACATCCGCAAGGGCACCCGCGAGTACCGCTTCGACCTCTACGACCGCGCCACCGAGCTGCGCATCCACGGCCGGCCGGGGCAGCGCAAGTGGCGGGTGGAGTTCCGCCGCGCCGACCACTTCGCCGTCGTCGTCGACGCCAAGCTGGTCGATCCCGAGGCGTTCACCCGCGAGCTGCTGCGCTGGCGGCCCACCGCGGAGCAGCGGTAGCGGTCAGCGGCGCGCGTCGCCGAGACCGGCCCGCAGCGCGTCGGCGATCTCGATGACCGCCGCCTTGGCGCTCCGGCCGGCGCCGACGACGTTGAGGAACCCGTGGATCTGGTCGGGGAACCGCTTCACCTCGACCTTCACCCCCGCGTCCGCGAGCTTCGCGGCGTAGGCCTCGCCCTCGTCGCGCAGCGGGTCGAAGCCGGCGGTGCACAGGTACGCCGGAGCCAGGTCGTCGGGCACCTCGGCCCACATCGGGGCCAGGTGCGGGTCGTGCGGGTCGGTGCCGGGGGCGACGTAGCTGCTGCCGGCCAGCTCCATGAAGGCACTGGTCAGGTAGAACCCCTCGGCGAAGAGGCGGGCGCTGGGCGTGTCGTGCTCGACCTCCGTGGTCGGGTAGACCAGCAGCTGGAAGGCGCAGCGTCCGCCCTGGGCGAGCGCCACGCCGGCGGCCAGGTTGCCGCCGGCCGAGTCGCCGCCCACACCGATCCGGTCCGGGTCGGCTCCGAGCTCGGCCGCGTGGTCGAGCGCCCAGGCGAACGCGGCCTGCGCGTCGTCGTACGCCGCCGGGAACGGATGTTCGGGGGCCAGCCGGTAGGTCACCGCGAGGACCCGCACGCCGGACCGCTCGGCGAGGAACCGGCAGGCGGCGTCGTGCGACTCCAGTCCGCCGTAGATGAAGCCGCCGCCGTGGATGAAGACCAGCAGCGGGCCGGGCTCGGCGGCGCCGGTCGGCACGTAGAGCCGCGCCGGCCGGTCCTCGACGGTGAGGTCGCGGGTCTCGCCGACGTAGGGGGCCCCGCCGGCCAGCGCCGCCTGCTTGACCAGCGCGAGGCGGCCCTTGGGGATCGGCAGCGTCTCCACGGCCGGGCCGGAGAGCCTGGCCAGCCGCAGCATCAGCTGGGTGTCGGTGGCGAGCGTCTGGCCGTCGAGCCGGACCGGCGGGCCGGCCAGCCGGCGCTGGACGGCCTCGGGGAGGTTCATGGCGACGGTGAAGGCCGTCTTCTCCACCACGGACTCCAGCGTGGTGAGGGCGGGCGCGGCAGCGGAGAGGAGCGCGGGGAGTGGCTTCACGCGAGGCAACTTACTGGACAGTCACCTCGAGCGTGCGCCGCCACCCGTCCGGGCCGGTGCGGCCAGGCTCCGGCCGTCACCTCGCGTTCACCGGACGGTGACAGACTGACTCCATGAGCGTGGACCAGCACACCGGCACCCCTTCGTCCAACGGAGTGCCGGAGGAGCCGTTCGACGTCGAGCCGCCCTACCTCCCCGACCACGAGGCGATCGCCGCGGTCGAGAAGTACGACGACCGCTTCCTCGACCGCGAGATCTCGTGGCTCCGCTTCAACCAGCGGGTGCTGGAGCTGGCCGAGGACGAGTCGCTGCCGCTGCTGGAGCGGACCCGTTTCCTGGCCATCTTCACCAGCAACCTCGACGAGTTCTTCATGGTCCGCGTGGCCGGCCTCAAGCGGCGCATCGCCGCGGGGGTCGCGGTCCGAGCGGCGTCCGGGATGATGCCCGGCGAGGTGCTCGAGGAGATCCTGCGCACCACCCGTGAGCTGTCCGAGCGCCACGCCCGGGTCTTCCGCGACACGATCACACCAGCTCTGCACGAGCAGGGCATCGAGCTGCTCCGCTGGGAGCAGCTCACCCCGGATGAGCAGAAGGCCTGCAAGAAGCTGTTCAAGGAGCGGGTCTTCCCGGTGCTGACGCCGCTGGCCGTCGACCCGGCTCACCCGTTCCCCTACATCAGCGGCCTCAGCCTCAACCTCGCCGTGCTGATCCGCGACCCCAAGACCGACAAGCAGCACTTCGCCCGGGTCAAGGTGCCGCCGAACTTCACCCGGTTCATGCCGCTGGGCAACCACCGGTTCGTGCCGCTCGAGGACGTCATCCGCGAGCGGCTGCGCAAGCTGTTCCCCGGCATGGAGGTCCTGGAGGTGCACGCCTTCCGGGTCACCCGCAACGAGGACCTCGAGGTCGAGGAGGACGACGCCGAGAACCTCCTCGCCGCGCTCGAGAAGGAGCTGCTGCGCCGCCGGTTCGGCCCGCCGGTGCGGCTGGAGGTCGAGGAGTCGATGACCGACGACGTGCTCGACCTGCTCATCTCCGAGCTCGGCGTCTCCCGGCAGGAGGTCTTCCGGCTGCCCGGCCCGCTCGACCTGCGCGCGCTGCACGGCATCGCCGACCTCAACCTGGAGAAGCTGAAGTTCCCGGCGTTCGTGCCCACGACGCACCCGCGGCTCGCCGAGGTCGAGTCGGCGGCGCCGGTCGACGTGTTCAAGGCGGCCCGGCGCCACGACGTCCTGCTGCACCACCCCTACGACTCCTTCGCGACCAGCGTGCAGCGGTTCATCGAGCAGGCCGCGGCCGACCCGCACGTGCTGGCGATCAAGCAGACGCTCTACCGCACCAGCGGGGACTCCCCGATCATCGACGCCCTCATCGACGCGGCGGAGGCCGGCAAGCAGGTGCTGGTGCTGGTCGAGATCAAGGCGCGCTTCGACGAGCAGGCCAACATCCGGTGGGCGCGCAAGCTCGAGCAGGCCGGCTGCCACGTCGTCTACGGGCTGGTCGGGCTGAAGACCCACTGCAAGCTGGCGCTGGTGGTGCGCGACGAGGGCGAGCACCACGGCATCCGGCGCTACACCCACATCGGCACCGGCAACTACAACTCCAAGACCGCGCGTCTCTACGAGGACATCGGGCTGATCACCACCAACGAGGCGATCGGCGAGGACGTCGCGCACCTGTTCAACAACCTCTCCGGCTGGTCGCGGGCCGCGGAGTACGAGCAGCTGCTGGTGGCCCCCGACGGGGTCCGCACCGGCCTGGTCGAGCAGATCCACCGCGAGATCGACCACCACCTCAAGGGCCGCCCCGCGCGGATCCGGCTCAAGGCCAACTCCGTGGTCGACGAGGCGGTCATCGACGCCCTCTACCTGGCCTCCCAGGCCGGCGTGCCGGTCCAGCTCCTGGTGCGCGGCATCTGCGCCCTCCGCCCCGGCGTGCCCGGGCTGTCGGAGACGATCGAGGTGCGCTCCATCCTGGGCCGGTTCCTCGAGCACAGCCGGCTGTTCTGGTTCGAGAACGCCGGCGACCCGGTCGTCTGGCTCGGCTCGGCCGACATGATGCACCGCAACCTCGACCGCCGCGTCGAGGTGCTGGTGCGGCTCCCCCAGCAGGAGGAGATCCGGGCGGTCGGCGACCTGCTCGACCTGGCCTTCGAGCCCGAGACCGACTCGTGGGTGCTCGGCCCCGACGGCAGCTGGGCGCGCAACCGGGGCAGCCAGCACCTCCAGGAGCTGCTCATCGAGCGGCAGCGCCACCGCCGCCAGGCCCTGCTCCAGAAGGCTCAGCAGGCATCCGCCAACCGCGGCTGAGGCCGGCCCCCGGGGCCGGCCCCGCCGCGGCTGCTTTGTGGCCGACGAGCGCGCCTCCCCTACCATGATGGCCGTTCGTCCACCCCACGCCAGGAGTTCTCCGTGCGTTTGCGCTTCCGACCGGTCGACACGACGTTCTACGACCACTTCACCCAGTCCGCGCAACACCTCCTGACCGGGGCCGCCCTGCTCGCCGAGATGCTCAGCGCCACCGCCGACAAGGCCGACGTCGCGCGGCGCATGCGCGACGCCGAGCACGCCGCCGACGAGACGACCCACGAGATCGTGCGCAAGGTCAACTCCACCTTCGTGACGCCGTTCGACCGCGAGGACATCTACCACCTCGGCTCCGGCCTCGACGACGTGATGGACCTGATGGACGAGGTCGTCGACATGATCCTCGTCTACGAGGTGGCCGAGATCCCCGCCGAGCTCTCCGACCAGGTCGACGTCCTCCAGCGCTGCGCCGAGCTCACCGCCGAGGCCATGCCCAGGCTGCAGTCCATGCGCTCCCTGGAGGAGTACTGGATCGAGATCAACCGGCTCGAGAACCAGGGCGACAAGAACCACCGGCGCATCCTGGCCAAGCTCTTCTCCGGGCAGTACAAGGCCATGGAGGTGCTCAAGCTCAAGGACATCGTCGAGTCGCTCGAGGCCGCGATCGACGCCTTCGAGAAGGTCGCCAACACCGTCGAGCAGATCGCCGTCAAGGAGTCCTGACTCCCGTGACCTCGTCCCAGCCCGCGGCGGTGCGCCGCTGATGGACCTCGCGATCATCATCGCGGTCGTCGTCGTCGCCCTCGTCTTCGACTACACCAACGGCTTCCACGACGCCGCCAACGCCATCGCCACGTCGGTCTCCACCCGTGCGCTCACCCCGCGCATCGCGCTCCTGCTCGCCGCGGTGATGAACTTCGTCGGCGCCTTCCTGGGCCAGAAGGTCGCCCACACCGTCTCCGACACGATCACCCCACCCGAGGGATCGCACGGGCTGACCATCGTGATGGCGGGCCTGATCGGCGCGATCGCCTGGAACATCATCACCTGGTACTTCGGCCTGCCGTCCTCCTCCTCCCACGCCCTCATCGGCGGCCTGGTGGGCTCGGCCCTCGCCGCCGGGGTCGGCGTCAGCTGGGACACCGTGGTCAACAAGGTCGTCATCCCGATGATCATCTCGCCGCTGTTCGCGTTCGGCGCCGGCTTCGCGGTCATGCTCGCGATCATGTGGCTCTTCCGCCGGGCCAACCAGCACAAGGCGATGCGCGGCTTCCGGATCGCCCAGACCGTCTCGGCGGCCGCGATGGCGCTCGGGCACGGCCTGCAGGACGCCCAGAAGACGATGGGCGTCATCTTCCTGGCCCTGCTCACCGGCGGCTACGTCGCCGAGAGCGACGGGCTGCCCTTCTGGGTGATCTTCTCCGCGGCGGCCGCGATCTCGCTCGGCACCTACTCCGGTGGGTGGCGGATCATGCGCACCCTGGGCCGTCGGATCATCCACCTCGACCCGGCGCGCGGGTTCGCCGCGGAGTCGGTGGCGGCGTCGGTGCTCTACACGACGGCGTACGTCATCGAGGCCCCGATCTCCACGACCCACACCATCACCTCGGCGGTGATGGGCGTCGGCGCGACCAAGCGCCTCTCCGCGGTGCGCTGGGGCGTCGCGAAGTCGATCCTGCTGGCCTGGGTGTTCACCTTCCCCGCGGCCGGCACCATGGCCGCCCTGACCTACTGGCTGTGCCACGTGGTCTTCCGGCTCCCCTGAACGAGCAACGGACCTCGTCAGCACCTCCGGCGGGCGGTGCTGGCGAGGTCCGGTAGCTGGATCGATCAGCCGAAGCGGCCGGAGATGTAGGCCTCGGTCGCCTCGTTGTCGGGGTTGGTGAACATCTTCTTGGTGGAGTTGAACTCCACCAGGTGACCGGGCTGGCCGGCGGCCTTGAGGTTGAAGAAGCCGGTCTCGTCGGAGACACGGGCCGCCTGCTGCATGTTGTGGGTCACGATCACGATCGTGTACGTCGTCTTGAGCTCGTGGATGAGGTCCTCGATCGCCGCCGTCGAGATCGGGTCCAGGGCGCTGCAGGGCTCGTCCATGAGCAGCACCTGCGGCTCCACGGCGATCGCGCGGGCGATGCACAGGCGCTGCTGCTGACCACCGGAGAGCCCCATCCCGGGCCGGTTGAGCCGGTCCTTGACCTCGTTCCAGAGGTTGGCGCCGCGCAGTGACTTCTCCACGATGTCGTCGGCCTCGGACTTCGACATCCGCTTGGAGTTGAGCCGGTTGCCGGCCAGGACGTTGTCGTAGATCGACATCGTCGGGAACGGGTTGGGCCGCTGGAAGACCATGCCGACCTGGCGCCGCACGGCCACCGGGTCGACCTCGGGGGCGTACATGTCGGTGCCCTGCAGCATGATCTTGCCCTCGACCCGGGCGCCCGGGATCACCTCGTGCATCCGGTTGAGGGTGCGCAGGAAGGTCGACTTGCCGCAGCCGGAGGGTCCGATGAAGGCGGTGACCGAGCGCGCCTTGACCGTCATGTTGACGCCCTCGACGGCCTTGAAGTCGCCGTAGTAGATGTGGACGTCGGAGACGTCGATGCTCGTGGCCATGGGTTCTTCTCTCTCCGTACTCTCTGCGCTCAGCGCCCGGTCTTGGGGGCGAAGATCTTGCCGACGATGCGGGCGGTCAGGTTGAGCAGCATGACGATGACGATCAGCACCAGCGCGCCGCCCCAAGCGTAGGAGTAGCCCTTCTCCGTCGCCTGTCCGAACTGGGTGAAGATGAAGACCGGCAGGGTCATCATCGACCCGTCCACCGGGTTGGTGTTGAGGTTGTTGGTGAAGCCGGCCGCCACCAGCAGCGGCGCCGTCTCACCGATGACGCGCGAGATCGCGAGCACGACACCGGTGACGATGCCCGCGACCGAGGTCGGCAGGACGACCTTCGCGATGGTGCGCCACTTCGGCACCCCCAGGGCGTAGGACGCCTCGCGCAGGTCGTCGGGCACCAGCTTGAGCATCTCCTCGGTCGAGCGGACGACCGTCGGGATCATCAGCAGCGTCAGCGCGATGCCGCCGGCGAGGCCGAACCGGGTCGGCCCGAGGATCAGCGCGAACATCGCGAACGCGAAGAGGCCGGCCACGATCGAGGGGATGCCGGTCATGACGTCGACGAGGAAGGTGATCGCCCGCGACATCTTGGTGCCCTTGCCGTACTCGATCAGGTAGATCGCGGCGAAGATGCCGACCGGCACCGAGATGGCGGTCGCGATGAGCGTGATCACGATCGTGCCCATCAGGGCGTGGTAGAGACCGCCCTGCTCGTCGCCGATGACGCTGCGCATCGAGTAGGTGAGGAACTCGGGGTTGATCGTGGCGAGCCCGCGGTCGAGCACCATCCAGACCAGCCAGATGAGCGGCACCAGCGCGACGGCGAAGGCGGTCCACACCAGTCCGGTGACGAGGCGGTCGACCGCGGCGCGGCGGTTCTCGACGACGGCCGACCACAGCGGCAGCGCGATGATGAACACCAGCGCGGCGGTGACGGCGCCCAGGACCAGCGAGCCGCCGAGGACGACCACGAGCGCGCCGGCCGCGAGGGCGGCCACGCCGACGAACAGCGGGGCGTTGCGCGGAAGGCGCCCCGCCTCCATGGGGCTGAGGGTGTCAAGGGTGCTCATGCTGCCTGCTTCCTCTCGCCGCGGCCGACGATCCAGCGGGCCAGCGCGTTGACACCGAAGGTGAACGCGAAGAGCACCAGCCCGCAGGCGATCAGGACGGCGACCTTCTCGGGCGTCGTCTCCTTGTAGTTCTGGGCGATGTGCGCGGCGATCGTGCGCGGGTTGTCGCTGGTGATGATGTCGAGCACGATGATCGGGCTCGAGGAGAGCACCATGGCCACGGCCATGGTCTCACCGAGCGCGCGACCCAGGCCCAGCATGATCGCCGAGACCATGCCGGAGCGGGCGTAGGGGAAGACCGCGTAGCGGATCATCTCCCAACGCGTCGCTCCGAGGGCGAGCGCGGCCTCCTCGTGCAGGGTCGGGGTCTGGCTGAAGATCTCCCGGCACAGCGCCGTGATGATCGGCAGGATCATGATGGCCAGCACGATGGAGGCGGTCAGCAGGGTGCGACCGGTCGCGGAGGGCTGGCCGTCGAAGAACGGCAGGAATCCGAGGGTGTTGTGGAGCCACTCGTGCAGGGGCCGGATGTAGGGGCCCAGCGCGAGGCCGCCCCACAAGCCGAAGACGACCGAGGGCACCGCGGCGAGCAGGTCGATGACGAAGCCGAGCGGCTTCGCGACGCGCCGCGGGGCGTAGTGGGAGACGAACAGCGCGATGCCGATCGCGAAGGGCACCGCGATGAGCAGGGCCAGCACGGCCGCGTAGGTCGTGCCGAAGACGAGCGGCACGACCAGCCCGATGAAGCTGCCCTTGCCGTCGTAGTGCTGCTCGTCGGCGGTGAAGCCGGGCGCACCCTCGATGGCGAGGAAGATGAAGACCGCGGCGAGCGCGATCATGATCAGGGAGCCAGCGGCCACGGCCAGCGCGCGGAAGACGCGGTCGCCGACGGTGGTCTTGCCCTCGAGCTCCGGGATCTCGGGCGGGGACGCGTCCGGTGGAGCGTCAACGGTGCTGGTCACGGTGGGGACTCCTTGCCGGGATGCTGCTGCCGGGTGGTGCGCTCAACGAAGGTGCGGCAGCCCGGGTGACCGGGCTGCCGCACATTCTCATGCAGTTCAGCTGATCGCGTCGACGAGCGCGAGCGCCTGGTCGGCGGACTCCTCGCTCAGCGGCGCGGAGCCGGCCTCGCTGGCGGCCGCCTCCTGGCCCTCCGGGGAGAGCACGTAGGTGAGGTAGCCCTTGACGAGCTCGGCCTCGGCGGCGTCCTCGTAGGTCGGGCAGGCCAGCAGGTAGGAGACCAGGACGATCGGGTAGACGCCGGACTCGGTGGTGTCGCGGGCCAGGTCGACCGCCATGTCGTTGTCCGTCAGGCCGGCCGGCTCGGAGACCGACAGGATCTGCGCGGCAGCCTCGGCGGAGGGCTCGACGAACTCCTCGCCGACCTGGACGGCGACGACCGAGAGGTTGTTGTCCTCGGCGGCGGAGTGGTCGACGAAGCCGATGGTGCCCTCGCCGCCGGTGACGGCGCCCACGACACCGGAGGTGCCGTCGCCGCCCTCGCCGCCGAGACCCTCGGGCCACACGCCGTCAGC
>JAPSKJ010000076.1 GCA_031177735.1 Nocardioides sp. | reverse complement strand
CGCGCACTCCTCGAACCGTGCGATCTCGGCAGGATCGATCAGCAGTTGCGGCAGCACCACGCTGTGCCCACTCGCGAGGTAGCGCTCGATCATTCCGAGCGCCGCGGGACGGACGAGCGCCCCGGCCTTCTCGAAGTCGTCGTCCCACCCGCCGATCAAGGTGCGGAGCACGTCGATGTCACAGTCGAGAACACCGGGGTGCTCCTCGGCGTAGCGCCTCGCGATGGTCGACTTGCCGATCCCGGGTGGGCCGTTGAGATGGAGGAGGTAGGCCACTGCGCGACGGTACTTGCTGGCCGACCCGACCGCGTGCACCGCACGAGCGCACGAGCGCCCGCCTCTCCTCCACGAACCCGACCGGCACCGCCGACACGCCCTGCCCGCTCGAGCTCCGTGCGAGCGACGGGAGCCGGCCGGTGACGGCTGGCGGGCGACTGATCGGGGACTTCTTTTTCGCAACATGCTTGGTTTCGAGCCGCGCTGACCGATGAGCACAGCTGTCGACCGCCGGTGGTCGGCCCTCTCGGCCCCTCGTTCGACAGGAAGGCGCGTCGCATGGCCCACGCAGAAGGCAGCTCCCGGTTCGACCTGAGGTCGTGGTGGAGCGACCGCGGGATCCGCACGAAGGTGCTGGTGCCCTCGGTCCTGGCGTCCGCCGTCGCGCTCATCATCGGCCTCGTCGGACTCAACAGTCTCTCGGCCAGCGCCGAGACCAGCCAGCGGATCTACAAGAACAACCTGGCCGCGGTGAAGATCCTCGGCGAGATCGCGGTGACCCGCAAGAGCGTCTCGCTCAGCGTCCGCGACATCCTCCTGGCCGGGGACGGCCCCGAGGCCCAGGCGACGCAGGACGAGTACGTCGAGCTGCAGGCCACGTTCGTGGAGCAGCTCGACGACTACGCCGCCACCGGGTTGACCGCGCAGAACCAGGAGCTGGTCAGCCAGATCCGGGAGAACTTCGAGCGGTATCTCGTCGAGGTGGACACCAAGCTCGGCCCGTTCGCCGAGCGAGGCGACCTGGCCGGCTGGCTGAACGCCAACAACACCGAGGTCGCGCCGGTGGCGGAGGCCGTCAGCAGCGCGCTGGGCGACATCGTCGAGTCGGAGGATGCCCAGGCCGCCGAGGCCGCCGCAGATGCGGAATCGTCCTACGCCGCGCAGCGCCGGCTCGCGCTCAGCCTGCTCGCCATCGGCCTGTTCGCCGCGCTGGGCTTCGCCCTGCTGGTCGCGCGCGGTGTGACCTCGTCGGTCAACAAGCTCAAGGCGGCCCTGCAGCAGCTCGCCGCAGGCGACCTGACCGTCGACGCCGGCGTCCGCTCGCGCGACGAGATCGGGCAGATGGCGGCCGACCTGGAGACCGCGCGCGAGAGCCTGCGCTCCTCCCTCGCGATCATGGGCGACAACACCGTCGTGCTGGCGTCGGCGGCCGAGGAGATGTCGGCGGTCTCGCACCAGCTCGGCAGCTCCGCCGCCGAGTCCTCTGCGCAGGCCCAGCTGGTCGCCGTGGCGGCGCAGGAGGTCTCGTCCAACGTGCAGACCGTGGCCGCCGGCAGCGAGCAGATGGGTGCGTCGATCCGCGAGATCGCCCAGAACGCCTCCGATGCGGCCCTCGTCGCGAGCCAGGCGGTCATCACCGCCGGGACGACCACCGCCACCGTCGCGAAGCTCGGCGAGTCCTCGGCCGAGATCGGCAGTGTCGTCAAGGCGATCACCGCGATCGCCGAGCAGACCAACCTGCTGGCGCTGAACGCGACCATCGAGGCCGCCCGCGCCGGTGACGCCGGCAAGGGTTTCGCGGTCGTCGCGAACGAGATCAAGGAGCTCGCCGTCGAGACGGCCCGGGCCACCGAGGACATCGCCAAGCGGGTCGAGGCGATCCAGGGTGACACCGCGGGCGCGGTGGGCGCGATCGATGAGATCGCCGAGATCATCAGTCGGATCAGCGACTACCAGAACACCATCGCCGCGGCGGTCGAGGAGCAGACCGGGACCACCAACGAGATCAGCCGCAACGTCTCGGACGCGGCCACCCGCGCCACCGACATCGCCCGGAACGTCGGTGCGGTCTCCGAGGCCGCCGACCAGACCAGCCAGGCGGCGGGCAACACCACCGAGGCCGCGGGTGACCTGACCCGGATGGCCACCGAGATGCGGGAGCTGGTGGGCCGCTTCCGGCTGTGAGCCGGCCGGCGGGTCGCCCGTCGGGGGTCAGGACGGGTGCGGTCGTGCGTCGGTCTGGTGCTCCTCCCGACTCCCGCCGCCGGCCCGGGCGGCACGGTCCTCGGCCTCCGGGTCGCCGGTGAACAGTCCTGTCGCCTGCTCGGCCGACGCCCGGCGGTAGAACCGGCCGGTGGACTCGACCAGCTCGGTGCGCTGGCGAGGAAGCGCGTCGGTGTTGTGCCGCTGCAGCCATCCCACGAGCTCCTCGCGGACGTGGCAGCGCAGGTCGAACAGGGTGGGGGCGTCCCTGGCGGTGACGAGCACCCGCACCCGCACCCACCCGGCCACGGCGTCGGTCACCTGGAGCACCTTGACCCGGCCGTCCCAGAGGTCGGTCGCCTCGAGGATCCGGTCGAGCTCGGCGCGCATCCCGTGCGTGTCGACCCCCCAGTCCAGGTCCAGCTCGACGCTGCCCAGCAGCTCGGAGGTGTGCCGCGTCCAGTTCTGGAACGGGTTCTGCGTGAAGTACGTCGACGGCAGGATCAGCCGCCGGTCGTCCCACAGCCTCACCACGACGTAGGTGAGGGTGACCTCCTCGACCCAGCCCCACTCACCCTCCACGATCACGGCGTCGTCGATGCGGAGCGCGTCGCTGAAGGTCAGCGTGAAACCGGCGAACACGTTGGCCAATGAGGACTGTGCGGCGAGCCCGGCGACGATGGACAACACCCCGGCCGAGGCCAGCAGGCTGGCGCCGACCGCCCGCACCTCGGGAAAGGTGAACAGCGCGGCGCCCAGCGCACACACCACGACCGCCGCGACGGTGAGGCGGCGCAGCAGCAGCACCTGGGTGCGCATCCGTCGCGCCGTGCGGTTGTCGGGCACGTCGACGCGGTGCCGGCGCAGGCTGATGTCCTCCAGGTAGAGCAGGATCGCCCCGATCAGCCAGGCGGCGGAGGCCACCACCACGACCCGCAGCGCCTGCTCGACGTAGGGCCACCACTCCTCGGCCCCGACCGGCGTGCGCCGCGCGGCGACCGCCACGGCCACGACCAGCGCGAAGACGCGGAAGGGGCGCCGCACCGCTCGACGCAGGGTGTGGCCCTTGGACCAGTAGCGGCCGAGGACCCAGAAGCACACCCTGCCCGCGACGATCACCGCAGCGGCGGTCACGCCCGCAGTGAGCAACGCCAGAGCGAAGTCCATCCATGTCACAGTCACCCCCTTCCGGTAGGTAGGGCGGTGCCGCGGGAAACCTGCACCCCTGTCGGCCTTCGGGCCGATGCCGTGTGATTCCCACCCCACCCGGCAAACCAGTCGCCCACCACCCGCCGTCCCACGTACGGTGAGAGCGATGTCCGCCACGATCCACGCCCGCGGCCTGTCCGCCGGCCACGGTGCCCGGGCGCTCTTCTCCGGGCTCGACCTCACCGTCGCGCCGGGCGACGTGATCGGCCTGGTCGGCCCCAACGGAGCGGGCAAGTCGACGCTGCTGCGCACCCTCGCCGGACTTCTGCAGCCCGAGGACGGCTCGGTGACCGTGGCGCCGGCCGGTGCCGCCGTGGGCTACCTGCCCCAGGAGCCGCGCGACCGGCTGCCGGCGGGTGAGACGGTGCGACAGTTCCTCGCCCGGCGTACCGGCGTCGCGCAGGCCCAGCGCGCCTTCGACGACGCGACCGAGCGGTTCAGCAACGGCGAGGAGGGCGCCGCGGACGACTACGCCGTGGCACTCGAGCACTGGCTCGCGCTCGGCGGCGCCGACCTCGACGAACGGGCCGAGGCGGTGGCCGCCGAGGTGCGGCTCGGCGTCGACCTCGACCAGGAGATGGCCGCGCTGTCCGGCGGTCAGGCCGCCCGGGCCAGCCTGGCCAGCCTGCTGCTGGCCCGCTACGACATCTTCCTGCTCGACGAGCCGACCAACGACCTCGACCTCGACGGGCTCGCGCTGCTCGAGCGCTTCGTCGGCGGTCTCCGCGTCGGCACGGTCATCGTCAGCCACGACCGCGAGTTCCTCGCTCGCACGGTCAACCGCGTGGTCGAGCTCGACCTCCACCAGCAGCAGGTCAACCTCTACGGCGGCGGCTACGACGCCTACCTGCACGAGCGCGAGGTAGCCCGGCAGCACGCCCGGGAGGCCTACGAGGAGTACGCCGACAAGGTCGGAGAGCTGCGCGGCCGGGCCGCGATGCAGCGCGAGTGGTCCGCGCAGGGCGTGCGCAGGGCACGCCGGAACTTCGGGGACGAACCCGACAAGAACATCCGCCACCACCAGCAGGCCACCTCGGAGAAGGTGGCCGCGAAGGCCAAGCAGACCGAGCGCGCCCTCGAGCGCCTCGAGTCCGTCGAGGAGCCGCGCAAGGAGTGGGAGCTGCGCATGGAGATCGCGGTCGCCCCCCGCTCGGGCGCCGTGACCGCGACGCTGCGCGAGGCGGTGGTACGCCGCGGCGGCTTCACCCTGGGACCGATCAGCCTCGAGATCGGCTGGGCCGAGCGGGTCGTCGTCACCGGGCCCAACGGATCGGGCAAGTCGACGCTCCTCGGCGCGATGCTCGGCCGGATCCCGCTCGACGAGGGCCACGCCGCCCTTGGCCCCGGCGTGATCGTCGGCGAGGTCGACCAGGCCCGTGCCCTGTTCGAGGGCGACGAGCCGCTGCTCGACGCCTTCGCACGCCACGTCCCCGATCTGGCGCCCGCCGACCTGCGCACGCTCCTGGCCAAGTACGCCCTCCGGGCCGACCACGTGCCGCGCCCCGCCGCCTCGCTGTCGCCGGGGGAGCGCACCCGCGCCGCGCTGGCGCTGCTCCAGGCGCGCGGTGTCAACCTGCTCGTGCTCGACGAGCCCACCAACCACCTCGACCTCCCGGCCATCGAGCAGCTCGAGTCCGCGATGGAGTCCTTCCCGGGCACCCTCGTGCTCGTCACCCACGACCGCCGCATGCTCGCCAGCGTCCGCACCGACCGGCACCTGCACGTCGAGGACGGCCGCGTCACCGAGGGATGACCCCGGCCAGTTGCGCCCACCCGTGACACTGGACGCATGCCCGACCTGCCGCGCAAGGCTGCTGCCCGGACCTTCCGCCTGGCGGCACTGCCGGCCGCGTACGCCGGTCGCACCGCCCTCGGGGTCGGCAAGCGCCTGGGCGGGGCTCCCGCCGAGGCGGTGCTGAGCGAGATCCAGCAGCGCACTGCCGACCAGCTCTTCCGCACCCTCGGCGAGCTCAAGGGCGGGGCGATGAAGTTCGGTCAGGCCCTGTCGGTGCTCGAGTCCGCGCTGCCCGAGGAGATGGCAGCCCCTTACCGCGAGCACCTCACCCGCCTGCAGGACTCCGCACCGCCGATGCCGACCCCGATGGTGCGCAGCATCGTCGCGGCGGACTTCGGCCCGGACTGGCAGGACCGGTTGGTCTGGCTCGACGGCGGCCCGACCGCGTCGGCGTCCATCGGGCAGGTGCACCGCGGCCGCTGGCGCGACCCCGGGACCGGCGAGGTCGTCGACGTCGCCGTCAAGGTGCAGTACCCCGGTGCCGACGAGGCGCTCGACTCCGACCTGCGCACCCTGGGCCGGGTCGCCCGGCTGATCGGCCCGCTCGCCCCCGGGGTCGACATCAAGCCGATCGTCGAGGAGATCCAGGCCCGCGCCCGCGAGGAGCTCGACTACCCCTTGGAGGCGCAGGCGCAGGACGTCTTCGCCGCGGCCTTCGCCGACGACCCCGAGATCGACGTGCCCGAGGTCGTCGCGGTCGGCCCGCGCGTGCTGGTCACCGAGTGGCTGGACTCCACGGCCTCGCTCGCCTCGGTGATCAGCAGCGGCACACCGGAGGAGCGCGACCACTACGGCCGGATCTTCACCCGCTTCCTGTTCGAGGGGCCGGCCCGCACGGGCCTGCTGCACGCCGACCCGCACCCGGGCAACTTCCGCATCATCCCGGCCGACGACGGCGGCCCCGGCCGGCTCGGCGTGCTGGACTACGGCTCCGTCGCCCGGCTCCCGCAGCCCGGGCTGCCCGAGCCGATGGGACGGCTGATCACCCTGTGCGCCGCGGGCGATGCCGACGCGTTGATGGCCGGCCTGCGCCAGGAGGGCTTCCTCAAGGACCGCATCCGGCTCGATCCGCACCTGCTCATGGACTACCTCGCGCCGTTCGTCGAGCCGACGCAGGTCGAGGCGTTCCGGTTCTCCCGGGAGTGGATGCGCGAGCAGTTCCAGCGCCTGGGCGACCCGAAGGACCCCGCGTACACGGTGAGCATCAAGCTCAACCTGCCGGCGTCGTACGTGCTCATCCACCGCACCTGGCTCGGCGGCGTCGGCGTGCTCAGCCAGCTCGAGGCCGAGGTGCCGTTCCGGGCGCTGATGGAGGAGTGGGTGCCCGGATTCTCGGCCGCGCGTTGATCAGCGTTGTCTCGGCGGGACCTGCTCGACGCTGGCGGACACCGTGGTGAGCAGGTCGGTCAGGCCAGGCAGATCACGCTCGCGCCCGACCACCGACATCTCGAAGCCGGCCTCGTCGCTGGCGGGCAGGGCGATCCAGCGGAAGGTGTTGTAGCGCTTCTGGCTCGTGGACGCCTCGCGGTAGGTGAACCCGAGCGTGTCCTCGGTGTGCACCCGGATGTGCAGGTCGTCGTAGCCGCGCTGGAGCGCCTCCAGCTTGGCCTCGACCATCTCCTCGACGCTCTGGTGGGTGTTGAGCGGCTTCACCCGCACCCGGTAGCCGCCGACGGCGGGGGAGTCCGGCGGGCGCCAGGCCAGCTCGCCGAAGGCCAGCGGGGTGGCGACCCAGCCCTTCGGCACCTGATAGCGCCAGCGCACGAAGCCGTCGACGAAGACCTTGCGGACGTACTCCAGATCGGGCTTCAGCGCCGGGTAGTCGACATCGGGGGCGTAGGGCTCCTCCGGCTCGACCGGGCCACCGACCGCGGCCACCGCACTCGCCGGGCCGGCGAGCACCTCGGAGGGACGCAGCAGCTGGCCGACCCCGACGCCGGCCGCGACCCCCACCAGGCCGAGGGCGACCAGGGCAGCGACGGCGCGCGCGCTGATCGGCCGCCCTCCCGAGGTCATGGCTGCCACGGTAGCCCGGATAGGTTGCCGCCGTGAGCAGCCTGCTGATCCGCAACGCGCGGGTGGTGCCGGTGACCGACCCGGCACCCGACGAGCCGGTCGACGTGGTGGTCGAGAGCGGTGTCGTGAGCGCGATCGTCCCGCGCCGGTCGACCCAGGCGGGCCGCGACGAGAGCCAGGTCGAGGAGGTGGTCGAGGCCGACGGCCGCTGGCTGATCCCCGGCCTGTGGGACCAGCACACCCACGTCGGGCTCTGGACAGTGGCCTCCGCGCGGCTCGACCTCGCTGCGACGCGCACCCCTGAGGACGTCCTCGCCGCGGTGGGCCAGCGGATCGGCGCCGGTCCCGGCGGGCCGGTGGTCGGCTACGGCCACCGCTCCGGCACCTGGACACGGCCCGCCACCGTGCGCGAGCTGGACGCGGTCACCGGTGAGGTGCCGGTCGTGCTGGTCAGCGGCGACGGTCACCACGCGTGGGTCAACTCCGCAGGCCTGCGCGCCCTGGAGCTTCCGCCTCGTGAGGACGTGGTCGCGGAGGCGGAGTGGTTCGCGGCCTACCCCCGGCTCGAGGGGATCGAGGCCGCCTCCACAGGCCCGGCCGCCTACCGCGCCACACTCGAGCGGGCGGCGGCGCTCGGCGTCGTGGGGCTGGTCGACTTCGAGTTCGGTGCGCCGTGGGAGGCGTGGGCGGAGCGGTGGCACCACGGCTGCGACCTGCTGCGCGTGCGGTGGGCGGCGTACGCCTCCCGGCTGGAGGAGGTCCTCGCCGCCGGCCTGCGGACGGGCTCGCCGCTGCCCGGGGTGCCGGGCGGGCTGGCGACCGTCGGCCCGCTGAAGATCATCAGCGACGGCTCCCTCAACACCCGCACCGCCTGGTGCTGCGAGGAGTACGCCGACGTGCCCGGTCACCACGGCGCTCCCAACCAGACCTTCGCCGAGCTCGTGGGCCTGCTGTCGCGGGCCGCCGCGCACGGGCTCGACGTGGCCACCCACGCCATCGGTGACCGCGCGGTCTCCTCGGCCCTGGCGGCCTACCGCGAGACAGGTGCCCGCGGGTCCATCGAGCACGCCCAGCTGGTCCGCCGGGAGGACGTCGGGGTGCTGGCCGAGCTCGGGCTGACCGCCAGCGTGCAGCCCGGGCACCTGCTCGACGACCGCGACGTGACCGAACGGCTCTGGCCCGACCGCGCGGAGCGCTGCTTCGCCTTCCGGTGGATGCTCGACGCGGGGGTTCGGGTGGTGTTCGGATCCGACGCCCCGGTCTCGCCGCTCGACCCGTGGCTCGCGATGCGCGCGGCCGTCACCCGGACCGCTGACGACCGTGGCCCCTGGCACGGCGAGCAGATCCTCACCCGGCGCGAGGCCCTCGCCGCCAGCACCGACGGGCAGGGCACGGTGAGCGCCGGCTCCCGCGCCGACCTCGCCCTGCTCGACCGCGATCCGCTCGCCGGCACCACCGACCTGCGCGACGTGCCCGTCGCCCTCACCGTGATGGACGGGCGGATCACCCACCGCGGCTGATGCGCGGCGTCCGTACGGTGGAGGCCATGCGCCTGCGCCTCACCGCCCCGACCGTCGGCCTCGCCGTCGTGGCCGGCCTCGCCGGCCTGGCCGGCTGCGCCGGCGACGCGCCGACCGATTCGACGACCCAGTCGACGAGTACGCCGTCGGCCACCGCCGAAGAGCCGTCCGCGAGCGCGGCGCCGGCCGAGCTGGAGGACTACGTCGCGCTGGGCGACTCCTACACCGCCGCGCCCGGCGTGCCGATCACCGATGCCAGCGACCCGT
>JAPSKJ010000075.1 GCA_031177735.1 Nocardioides sp. | reverse complement strand
CTGGGCGCCGGCTCGGTGATGCACGGGATGGACGACGACGTCGACATGCGCCACTACGGCGCCCTGTCGAAGGCGATGCCGGTCACCTTCTTGACCTTCGCGATGGGCTACCTGGCGATCATCGGCTTCCCGGGCTTCTCCGGCTTCTTCTCCAAGGACAAGATCATCGAGACCGCCCTGGCCGAGAACTGGCTGGTCGGCGTGCTCGCGCTCATCGGCGCCGGTGTCACCGGCTTCTACATGACCCGACTGATGCTGCTGACCTTCTTCACCGACAAGCGCTGGCACAAGGGCGTCCACCCGCACGAGTCGCCGGCGGTGATGACCGGCCCGCTGGTCGCGCTGGCCGCGCTGTCGGTGCTCGGCGGCGTGATGCTGCTCGGTGGCTGGATCACCGACTACCTCTCCCCGGTCGTCGGCCACGCCGAGCACCACGAGCCGCCGCTGCCGGTGTGGGCCATCACGACCATCACCGTGCTCGTGGTCGCGCTCGGCGTCGGGCTGGCCTGGCTGCTCTTCGGCAGGCGCCCGGTGCCACGCGAGGCGCCGGACGCCTCCTGGCCGGTCGTCGCGGCTCGCCAGGACCTCTACGGCGACGCCATCAACGACACCCTGGTCGTGCGCCCCGGCAAGCAGCTGACCTCCGGCCTGCTCACGCTCGACCGGTACGTCGTCGACGGCACCCTCACCGGCGGGCCGCTCGCCGTCGGGGCGGTCGCCGGTGTGCTGCGCCGGATGCAGAACGGGTTCGTGCGCTCCTACGCCCTGTCCGTCCTCGGTGGCACGGTCGTCGTGCTCCTCGCCCTGCTGGCGGTGAACCTCGCATGAACGACGTCCCGTGGCTCACCGTCTTGTGGGTCGTGCCGCTGCTCGGTGCGCTGGCCACCGCCTTCTCCGGCCGCACCGGCATCCCGGCGCGCACCGTCGCCGTCGCCGCGTCGCTGGTGACCCTCGCGGTCGGCGCCGTCACCGCGACCCGGTTCGACCAGGGTGAGGGCGGCTGGCAGCTGACCGAGACCCACACCTGGATCAGTGCGTTCGGCGCCCACTACGCCCTCGGCCTCGACGGCCTCGGCCTGCTGATGGTGCTGCTCACCGTGGTGCTGGTGCCGGTCGTGCTCGTCGCCGCCTGGCGCGACACCGAGGACGACCGCAACGGCGCCGCGTTCTTCGCCTGGGCGCTCGCCCTGGAGTCGCTGTCGCTGCTGGTCTTCACCGCCGCCGACGTGCTGTTGTTCTACGTCGTCTTCGAGGCGACCCTCATCCCCGCCTACTTCCTCATCGGCGGCTTCGGCCGCGCCGGCCGGGCCCGGGCGGCGCTGAAGTTCCTGATGTACCAGCTCGGCGGCGGGCTGGTGCTCCTCGGCGCCGTGATCGGCCTCTACGTCGTCTCCGCCCGCGCCGGCGAGCCGACCTACCTGGTCACCGAGCTGGCCGGCCTGGACATGCCGACCGAGGCCGGCCGCTGGATCTTCGCCGGCTTCTTCCTCGCCTTCGCGGTCAAGGCACCGCTCTTCCCGGTGCACACCTGGCTCGCCGACACCACCGAGAACGCCACGCCGCCCACGAGCGTGCTGCTGGTGTGCATCCTGGACAAGATCGGCACCTTCGGGATGCTCCGCTTCTGCCTGGGCCTGTTCCCGGAGGCCAGCGAGTGGGCCACCCCCGTCGTGGTGGTGCTCGCGTTGATCTCGATCGTCTACGGCGCCTTCCTGGCGATCGGGCAGGACGACCTGCTCCGCCTGATCGGTCTCACCTCGCTGAGCCACTTCGGCTTCATCGTGCTCGGCATCTTCGCCCTCACCCAGGAGGGCGGCTCCGGCGCGGTGCTCTACATGGTCAACCACGGCATCGCCACCGCCGCGCTGTTCCTCCTGGCCGGCTTCCTGATCCGCCGCCGCGGCACCTCGCTGATCAGCGAGCTGAGCGGGATGGAGAAGGGGGCGCCGGTGCTCGCCGGGCTGTTCCTCGTCGCCGGGCTCGCCACCGCCGGACTCCCCGGCCTCTCCCAGTTCGTCTCCGAGATCCTGGTGCTGATCGGCGCCTTCGACTACCACTGGCTCGCCGGCGCGGTGGCGGTGACCGGCATCGTGCTCGCCGCCATCTACGTGCTGTGGGCCTACCAGCGCATCTTCACCGGCCCCGCCCGAGCCGAGCAGGCAGCGGGCGAGCGGCTGGACGACGGGGTCGGCAGCGGCACTACCGCGCCGAGCGCCACCGAGGCCGTCGCGACCCGGACAGCGGCAGCACCTGCGGACCTGGACCGCCGGGAGGTCGGCGTGCTTGCCCCGCTCATGCTCGCCCTGGTCCTGTTCGGCTTCGTCCCGGGTCCGCTGCTCGAGGTCGCCAACCCGACCGTCGAGATGCTGCTGGAGCAGGTCACGCCCGATGACGGCCCGACCGTCGCGAGCCCGGAGGAGGCGGGGCACTGATGGAGTTCACCAAGCCCACCATCGAGTACGCCGACCTGTGGCCGCTGATCCTCGTCCTGGGTGTCGCGTGCGCCGGTGTGCTGGTCGAGGCCTTCGCGCCCCGCAAGGCCCGCTACCTCGCCCAGACCCTGCTTGCCGGCGTCGGCCTCGCCGCAGCGCTGGCCGGCACCGTGCTGGTCGGCACCCGCCTCGACGCCGTCGAGGGAGCCCGTGGCCTGATCGCGGCCGAGGGCGCGATCGCCGTCGACGGCCCCGGCGTGGTGCTGTGGGGCCTGGTGCTGTTCTTCGCGCTGGGCGGCGTGATGCTCTTCGCCGAGCGTCGGCTCGAGGGTGGGGTCTCGGTCTTCGCGGGCCAGGCGGCCGCCCTGCCGGGCACCGACGCCGAGCGCCAGGCCGAGGGCCGCGGACTCGACCACACCGAGGTCTACCCGCTGCTGATGTTCGCTGTCGGCGGCATGATGCTGTTCTCGGTCGCCAACGACCTGCTGATGCTCTTCGTCGCACTCGAGGTGCTCTCGCTGCCGCTCTACCTGCTGTGCGGGCTCGCCCGGCGCCGGCGGCTGCTGAGCCAGGAGGCGGCGCTGAAGTACTTCCTCCTCGGCGCGTTCTCCTCCGGCTTCTTCCTCTACGGTCTCGCCCTGGTCTACGGCTACGCGGGGTCGATGGACTTCGCGACGATCAGCGACGCGATCGGCAACGACGCGGCCAACCACGACCTGCTCCTGCTCGGCATGGGCCTGATGGCCGTCGGGCTGTTCTTCAAGGTCGGCGCCGTGCCGTTCCACGCGTGGACGCCCGACGTCTACCAGGGCGCTCCGACCGCGGTCACCGGCTTCATGGCGGCGTGCACCAAGATCGCCGCCTTCGGCGCGATCCTGCGGCTCTTCCACGTCGCCTTCGGTCCGGACCGCTGGAGCTGGCAGCCGACCCTGTGGGTGGTCGCGATCCTGACCATGCTGCTCGGCTCGGCGCTCGCGGTCGTGCAGACCGACGTCAAGCGGATGCTGGCCTACTCCGCGATCGCCCACACCGGCTTCCTGCTCACCGGCGTGCTCGGCGTGCAGACCGCGACCGACCTGGGCAGCGGCGAGGTGACCAGCGTCCAGGCGGTGCTGGTCTACCTGGCGGCGTACTCCTTCGCCACGCTGGGGGCCTTCGCCGTGGTCACCCTGGTCCGCGACGCGGGCGGTGAGGCCTCGCGGTTCGCGAGCTGGACCGGGCTCGGGAAGCGGTCGCCGCTGGTCGCCGCCGTGTTCGCGCTGTTCCTGCTCTCCATGGCCGGCATCCCGCTCACCGCCGGGTTCATCGGCAAGTGGGCGGTCTTCACGGTCGCGCTCTCCGCCGACGCGTGGCCGGTGGTGGCGGTGGCCATCGTGTCGAGCATCATCGCGGTGTTCTTCTACGTGCGGTTCATCCTGCTGCTGTTCTTCACCGAGCCCACCACGACGACGGCGGCGGTCAACCGGCCTTCGCCGCTCACCGCGGTGGTGGTCGCGGTGGCGGTGCTCGGCACGGTCGGGCTGGGCGTCGCCCCGGACCCCGTTCTCGATCTCCTGGCGGATGCGGGATCATTCATCAGGTGAGCACCTCCCAGGCCAGCCTCGCCCTCCCGGTCACCGATCCGGCGCTGGAGCAGCGGCTGCGCAGCCGGTTGCAGATCGTCGAGAAGGCGCTGGCCGACCACGTCCGGTCGCGGGCGCCGTTCGTGACCGAGGCCGCCTCCCACCTGCTCGACGCGGGCGGCAAGAGGTTTCGGCCGCTGCTGGTGCTGCTGGCCGCCGAGTGTGGTGACCGGGCCGACTCCGACGACGTCATCACCGCCGCCTGCGTGGTCGAGCTGACCCACCTGGCCTCGCTCTACCACGACGACGTCATGGACGAGGCCGACCTGCGCCGCGGTGCCGACTCGGCCAACGCCCGCTGGGACAACCACGTCGCCATCCTCACCGGCGACTTCCTGTTCTCGCGCTCCTCCGAGCTGACCGCCGACCTCGGCGCCGACGCGGTGCGGATCCAGGCGCAGACCTTCACCCGGCTCGTGGAGGGGCAGATCCTCGAGACCGTCGCGCCCGGGCCCGAGGACGACCCGATCGCCCACCACCTCGACGTGGTGGCCGGCAAGACCGGTTCCCTGATCGCGACCTCGGCGCGCTACGGCGCCCGCTTCGGCGGCGCGACCCGCGAGGTGGAGGAGGCGCTGACGGCGTACGGCGAGATCGTCGGCATGGCCTTCCAGCTCAGCGACGACATCCTCGACATCGCCTCGGAGTCCGACGAGTCCGGCAAGACCCCCGGCACCGACCTGCGCGAGGGCGTGCCCACCCTGCCGGTGCTCTACTTCCGCCGCGCCGCGGACCCGGCCGACCCCGACGACGCCCGGCTGCTGGAGCTCCTCGACACCGACCTCTCCGACGACGCCGCGCTCGCCGAGGCGCTCGGCCTGCTGCGGGCCCACCGGGCGATGGACGAGGCGCGGCGCTACGTCGTCGGCGAGGCCCAGCGGGCCAAGGAGCTGCTCCGCGCCGTGCCGCAGGGCCCGGTGCGCTCGGCGCTCGAGGCCTTCGCCGACGTCGTCGCGACCCGCACCGCGTAGCCGTGACCGCCTCGACGGCTCCGCGCCGGACCAACTGGGCGGGCAACGTCACCTTCTCCACCGACCGCTGGCTCAGCCCGCGCTCGATCGCCGAGCTGCAGGCGGTGGTGGCCGCCGAGCCGTCGGTGCGGCCGGTCGGCACCGGGCACTCCTTCACCCCGATCGCCGACTCCACCGGCGCGCTCGTCTCGCTCGACCAGATGCCGCCGACCGCCGAGGTCGACACCGACCGGGCCGTGGTCCGGGTCTCGGGCGGGCTGCGCTACGCCCAGCTGGCCGAGGCGCTGCGTGGCTCCGGCCTCGCCCTGGCCAACACCGCCTCGCTGCCACACATCTCGCTGGCCGGTGCCTGCGCGACCGGCACGCACGGCTCCGGCGTGGGCAACCAGGTGCTCTCCGCCGCGGCGCGCTCGCTCACCGTGGTGACCGCGACCGGTGACCTGCTTCGGGTCGAGCGGGGCGCCGCGGAGTGGGCGGCCGCCGGGGTGTCGCTGGGGCGGCTCGGCGTCGTGGCCGAGCTCGAGCTCGACCTGGTGCCGCGCTTCGACGTCGCCCAGACGGTGCTGGACCACCTCGAGGAGGCCGAGGTCGCGGGCCGGCTGGCGGAGATCCTGGCGGCGGCGTACAGCGTCAGCGTGTTCACCGACTGGGCCGACCACCTGGAGATCTGGGTCAAGGAGCAGGTCGGGCGCACCGACGCCTGGGACGGTGCGGTCCTCTGGGGCGGGCGTGCCGCCGACGGGCCGCGCCACCCCGTGCCCGGGATGGCGGTGGAGTCCACCACCGACCAGCTGGGTGTGCCCGGGCCGTGGGACGAGCGGCTGCCGCACTTCCGCGCCGGATTCACACCGAGCGCCGGGGCCGAGCTGCAGTCGGAGTTCTTCGTGCCGATCGCGCGGGTCACCGATGCCTGGGCGGCGCTGTCGCAGATCCGCGACCGGATCGCCCCGGTGCTGCAGGTCAGCGAGGTCCGCGCCGTGGCACCCGACGACCTCTGGCTGAGCCCCACCGGTGGGCTGCTCTCGGCCGCCTTCCACTTCACCTGGCAGCCCGACGCCGCCCGGGTGATGCCGGTGGTGCGGCTGGTGGAGGAGCGCCTGGCCGAGCTCGGCGCGCGACCGCACTGGGGCAAGGTCTTCACCGCCGGTCACGCCGAGCTGGAGCGCGTCTACTCGCGGATCCCCGACTTCGCCGCGCTCGCCCGCGACCTCGACCCGGCCGGCAAGTTCGGCAACGACCTCGTCGACGGGTGGCTGGGGCTGTGAGCGAGGAGCGCCGCGGGATGCTGTTCGGCATCGCCGCCTACGCGCTGTGGGGCGCCTTCCCGCTCTACTTCCCCCTGCTGGAGCCGGCCAGCCCGTTCGAGATCCTCGCCCACCGCATCGTGTGGTCGCTGGTGACGCTGGGCGTGGTCGTGGTGCTGCTGCGCCGCACCTCGGGCGTCCGCGCGCTGGTCACCGACCGCCGCACGCTGGCCATCCTCGCGAGCGCGGCCGTGGTCATCTGCTTCAACTGGGGCGGCTACATCTGGGGCGTCAACAACGGGTACGTCGTCGAGGCCTCCCTGGGCTACTTCATCAACCCGCTGGTGACCGTCGGGTTCGGCGTCGCCCTGCTCGGCGAGAAGCTGCGCCCGCTGCAGTGGGCCGCGCTGGCGCTGGCCGTCGTGGCCGTCGTGGTGCTGACCATCGACTACGGCCGGCTCCCCTTCATTGCGCTGCTGCTCGCGTTCTCCTTCGGCTGCTACGGGCTGCTGAAGAAGCAGGCCAACGCCGGTGCCCTGGAGTCGCTGACGGTCGAGACCGGGGTGGTGGCGCCGTTCGCGGCGGCGTACCTGCTCTGGCTCGCCGCCACCGGCGCCAGCTCCTTCACCTCCGAGGGCACCGGCCACGTCCTGCTGATGCTCTCCGCCGGACTGGCGACCGTGGTGCCCCTGGTCTGCTTCGGCGCCGCGGCCACGCGCGTGCCGCTGGTGACGATCGGCCTGCTGCAATACCTCGCGCCGGTGCTGCAGTTCCTCCTCGGCGTCCTCTACTTCCACGAGGACATGCCGCCGACGCGCTGGATCGGCTTCGGGCTGGTCTGGCTGGCCCTGGTGCTGCTCACCGCCGAGGCGCTGCGCCACCGGCACCGCCAGTTGCGGGACGCGGCCGAGGCCTGCGCGCTCTGAGGCGTCCGGGGCCTCGGCGACCGAGACCTGCGCGCAGCAGCCGACCGCATCTTCGGACCCTGCGGCAACGCCGACTGCCCTACCGGAGCGCACCACCCTTCGGTGCCGCCACCCATCGCTCCGGAAGCCCGACCTCCTCGACATTGACGCCTGCATCGAACACATGTTCGACTTGTCCCATGGGCGAGCAGCAGGCCGAGCAGGAGTGGGCACGGGGATACGACGCGGGTAAGACGCTCTGCCTCGCCTACGGCGCTGAACCCGACCTGCCCGAAGGAGCGAGCGCCGCCTACGAGTCGGGCTTCTCATGGGCAGTCTTCGACTGGTTGGACGCGAACGGACTTCCTCGTGGCGCCGGCACCATCCGTCGCGGCGCCTGAATCGATCACCGGCACGTGGCGACGGTAGAGATCCGACGAGCGTGGCTTTCGAAGACTCCGTAGCCACCCAGCCGGATTCGTTCCCGATCCTCGCGACCTATCGGTGCGAAGGCTCGCGCTGTTCGTGTTCCTCGTCGAACCTGCCGCGCCCGAGCATGGCTGCCAGTGCATCGCGTGCGATCGGCTGGACGCGGTCCGGCCATCCGCTGGCTGCGATCTCGTTGTCGGTATGCAAGCCGGCGGTGCCGTCGAGTGCCTCGAGCATGACTGCAAGGACGGCCTCGAGCTTGTCCACCTCAGCGGCCGTGTAGGTCGAAAGCGTTCGCCAGTCCTCTTGGAAGTCGTCATCGATGTAGTCGAAGAACAAATTGAAGTACTCGTTCCCGCCGAGGGCGAAGAGGCCGGCGACGCCGTCGGCCAGAACCTCGAGCACTTCGATGACCCGATTGCGAACGCGCTGGTCAATAAGTCGGTCGGAGACTTCCTCGGCCACCAGGTCATCGTTTCCGATCAGGTAGATGCGGCGCTACGTGGCTAAGCCGCCCGGTCAGCACTACCCGTCTGGAGGCCGCCTCGTCGGCGGCAAGACGCCCGGTTTGGGCGCGGTGGGACGCCTCCCAGGCGAGTCGCTGGCGCTCCCAGGCCAAGGCGCGGGCCAAGATCAACTGCAAGACCAGGAAACGCGACCTAGGAAGATCCTGATGACATCACGACAGCGACTCTCGATACTCGGGTCGGGCGTCGCGGCACTGGCCCTCGTTGTGGGCACGGCGATCGTGCTTGATCTCGCCGGCCTGATCGACCTCGACCACCGTCACCACAGCGTGGCCGTCAGCGCTCTCTCCGCGTTCTTCGCGGTGGGGGCGTCGCAGTGGCGAAAGAACCGGATCCGGCAGAGCGACGGCGCGGGCTGAAGAGACGCCTCGCAATCGATCCAGCCTGATCTGGTGGCGCCACCAGTCGTTCCTCGCGGGCGGAACCGTGCGTTCCTACGATCATGACGCTGCAGAGGACGTCATGGTGCTGCCCTGCTCCTGGCCGACCGCTGTGCCGCGATCAGCAACACCGACTTGTGTGGGCCAAGCACCTCGACGGTGAGTGGGCCGATGCGGGTCACCGCTCACGGGGCCTGCGGCACGACGCCGAGGAGCTGGTCGATCTCGGGCACAGTCAGGCGGCGTTCGCACTCGGTGGCGGCGACGATCAGCTTCGTCGTCAGTTCCACCTCGCTCAAGAGATCAGAGTCCTCCAACGAGACGTCGAACTGGTCCGGCGACATGGATCACCTCGGATATGTGTCAAGAGGAGGACCCCCTCGAGCGTCGCCAAGATTGCCCGACATGGTGACCAGGAGTCGCCCATCTCGTCTCATCTGACTCATTTGGGGCATCGAGAGTAGGTAGTCGGTGCCGGGGGATCCCGCTTGGGTGGTGCGGCATTGGCGTGCACACGGGAGCCGAGATCCGGCTCGCCAGACCGGACGGAACCGCGCGTCGCGGCGTCGCAGAGCCGTGGCGACCAGCCCCGCCGAGGTCAGCCTGTGTACGTGCGGCACCCAGGCTCCCAGTACTTGAACTGGACGTGGACCGCGCCGAGGTGAAGACGTAGTTCCGCGGCAGAGGACGTCAGCATCGGAGTCGAACTTGATGAGCAACATCCCGCCAGAGTGGCGATGACTCACT
>JAPSKJ010000002.1 GCA_031177735.1 Nocardioides sp. | reverse complement strand
ATGCTCACGGCGAGAACGGCCGCCACGATGGCGGCGAGGAGGCGGATAGGCTTACGCATGGGTTCACTCCCTTGTCGAGTGGATCAAGGCCCCGATTGTCACCCTGCACGGTGACGGTTGGGGCCGCTTTCGTTTGAGTTCAGAGCGAGCCGGCCGATTCCGGGTTCCTGTCAGGAGTTCACGAGCTGGTGTGCGCGCTGGTGTGAGACGCCAAGCGCGGCACCTACGTCGCGCATCGGGAGGCCCAAGGCAACGAGGTCGTGGGCAGCCGCTCGAGCCTCCTCTGCCGATCTCCGGTTCGCTTCCGCCGCTGCATCCCGAAGTCGCTTCGACTCCTCAAGGTGGCGCTGTACGGCTTCCGGGAGCCGGAGTCGCACGTCGAGCTCGAACGAATCCGGGGCGACGTCTTCCATGATCGAGATGAGGTCGCGAGTCATGGTTTCCACCTCCCGCAGGTGTCGGGCCTGCGTGGCGCGGTCGATTTCGGGCACGCGGACCAGCCAGAATCGGCCGTCGCGCTCGACCTCCACGGCGTACCGCCTCACCGCCACCACCCCTCTCCGAGTTGGCCCTCGCACTCTTTCCAGATCACGCGAGCCATGTTGTTGCCCATTTCAGTGTGGCGCGGGATCGGGATGATCGTGCCGCCGAGGCTGTAGACGTCGTGGTTGGCGCCCGCCCGGACGAACTCCCAAGTGACACCCTTGGCCTTCGCCTCGGCCTTGATCTTCTTGATGACTTCCCGCGTCCTCATGAAGAGTAGTCTAGGGCACACTTGACGGTCAAGTCAAGGGCACACTAGACAAACCAGCAGGCAAACCTATCGACTCACCCATACTGCGAGCCCGTGTACGGCGACCCCGGCACCGGCTCGAGCTGCGCCTGAGGGAGCCACTGCGTGATCACGATGCCCTCTGCATCCGCGTAAGTCGTCAACGCCTCCCATGACTGCCCCGCCCGTCGCCAATGGAGCACCAGGCCGGCGAAGGGTTGGTCGCCGCCATGGACCCAGACGTGCCCTGGCCGTGGGTCCGCCATCACACTGCCCGACGACGGGTGCGGCGCAGATCACGAACTCGGCGGAGACGTTTGACCGTCAGGGGATCATGAGCCAGCGCCTCCGGTCGGTCGATCACCGCATTCAACGCCTGGTAGTAGCGGGTCGCCGTCCACCCGAACCGCTCGTGGATCGCAGTCTCCTTGGCGCCGGCGTACTTGAACCAACCGCGCTCGAGCTCCAATATCGCCTGCTCCCGCTCGCTCAGAGTCATGCGGGAAGGGTGGCACGCCGGTCCGACAGGCCGATGAGCGTTGCTCCCACGCTGCTCCCATCGGGCCGCTTGATTCATCGACGCGCGGCTATCTTCGCAGGTAAACCCGGTAGGGCGGGTGGGGCTCGAACCCACGACCCAAGGATTATGAGTCCTGCGAAAGGGGGGGCGATAGGGCGACGCCAGGATGCATTCACGCTCAGTCACGCTGCCAAACAGTGCATGGCGAGGCACCGAGAAGGCCACCCGTTGCTCCCAGCGATGCTCCCAGCCCGCGGCCGATCCTCGGTAGACTGAGGCACTAGAGGGGCCGTCCTCCGAGCGCCCCGTGAGGTCGGGAGCAGCGGATGGCTGAGAGGCCCAAGGATTCACGCAAGCGCCGCTCCGACGGCGACGGCTCGGTCTACTTCGACGCCTCCCGCGGCAAGTGGATCGGCGCTCTCATCGTGGACCGCCGCGATGGCCGACCAGTGCGACGCAAGGTGTCAGCAGCCACGCGCAGCGCCGCGGCAACGAAGCTGCGGGACCTCGCTCAGCAGGTCGCGGCGGACGAGCTCCCCGCTGACGGCAAGGCGATGACCGTCGAGCAGTGGATGAACTACTGGTACAAGCGCGTGCTCCCTCGGCACGCCAAGCCCTACACGCTCGCTGGATACAGCGCGAAGGTCAACCACTACATCATCCCGCTGCTCGGCCACCATCGGCTCGACAGGCTCACGCCCGAGCACATCGAAGACGCCTGGGACCGGCTCCGCGACGAAGGCAACCCGACCAAGGCTGAGCCCACTCCCTTGTCAGCCAACACCATCCACCAGACTCACCGCATCCTGTCTGCGGCACTGTCCGAGGCCGTGCGCCGCAAGAAGCTGCGCGCCAATCCCGCCGGCCGCGACGCCATGAAGGCGCCGGCTCGGGTGGAGCGCGAACTCGACGTGATGAGCGAGGTCGAGGTCGACCGGATCCTCGACGCCTGCCGCGGGCAGTGGAACGCCGCCAGGTGGAACGTGGCCCTCGCCCTCGGCCTGCGGCAAGGCGAGGCACTGGGCTTGCGCTGGGAGGACGTCGACCTTGACGCGGGCATCATCCGCATCCGGCAGACCCTCATGCGCGTCACCGGCCGGGGCATTGTGTTCGGCACACCCAAGAGCAGCAAGAGCCGCCGCGACATCCCGCTACCGCCATCGCTGCTCGACAACCTCAAGGCGCACCGGAAGGCGCAGAACGAGAGACGTCTGGCCGCAGGCTCGTTCTGGACCGACTCCGGACTCGTCTTCACGCTCGAGGACGGCCGTCCGATCGACCCCTCTGTCGACGCCGGGCGCTGGCGCAAGCTGCTGCAACAGGCAGGGGTGAGGCACTACCGGCTCCACGACGCTCGGCACTCGGCTGGGACGCTCATGGTCGCCGAGGGGGTCGACATCAGGGTCGCCATGGCGATCCTCGGCCACTCCCAGATCAGCGTGACGATGCGCTACCAGCACGCCGCCGACAAGATGCTTGTGGACGCCGTTCAGAAGCTCGACCGCGGTGGCCGCTGGGCCTAGCGTGTTGATCGCAGGCGCTGTACGTCCTGGCCGAGCAGGAACGCGTTGCGCTCCCGCTCGAGCAGCACGCACGCGAGCCGAATCAGGAAGTGCCGGATCGTGAGCGTCGCGCCAGCCGCGACGGCAATGAAGGCCCAAACGTCGGTGCCGCGGTAGCCGTGGATGCTGTAGACGGCCGCTAGGACGAGTCCGGCGATCCAGAGGAACGCCGCGCCGACTATGGTCACTGATACGGGCTTGTCTTCCATGTTGTCTCCCGGGGGCAGGGGTGGCTCCGCCTCGTCCGGGCCAGGCCTATGGCTAGGTGGGGAACCTTGCGCCGACGAGACGCTAGGCATTTACTTAACTGATAACCCAGGTGGATAGTTAGGGCCAAGGTCCCGGATCGGTCGACCGGTCTAGTTGTCTCCTGATCCACGCCCGCTCCGAAGGGTGCAGATGCCGCAGTCGGACCTCGAGGAGGTCAACTGTCACCCACAGGCAGTCGGCCACCTCGTGAGGGTCGTCGGACCACCGCAGCGCATCCACGAGCGCGTCAAGCGTGATGAGCTTCCGGGCGGCCCACTGGTCGACCACCGACTCCTGCCGACAGTCCAGCACATCATCCCCGCACGGCACGTCTCCGCGGATGACGTGCCCCAACTCGTGCGCCAGGACGCTGCGCCGCTCGACTTGACTGAGGCGCTTGTCCATGACGATGGCGCGCAGCCGGTGATAGTACCAGGCGTGCGCGCCATCGAGGATGTCGTCGTCGTCGGTGAAGTGCAGGTCGATGTGGGAGAGGTTCCGTAGAAGGCGCCACGGTGAGAACGACGCCATCCGACCTCCCCATGTCTACTCACGCTTCTTCGGCCGCTTGGCGACCCGCAACTCCTGTTCGCCGGCGACCATACGGAAGCGGTCCGACATGTTCATGGGGGCGGCGTTTCGGTCATCGCCATCACTCTCCTCGCGCAGGTAGCCGATGTCGTCGAGGAAGGCGAGCAGCAGGACCGAGTAGGAGACGTTGATCTGTTCGCTCAGCGCCTCGATGCGGTCCTTACGCGGGAGCTCGACGAACGTGCCGCGCTTCCACTTCCCCACGAGCGTCGCGGTGACGCCGATCCGGCTCGCCAGCGCACGGTCAGAAGTGCCGTGCTGGTCCTGGTAGGCCTGGATCAGGTCGCCGATCTTGCTCACGGGGAACACGCTTCCTGGCCGAGCTAGCGCCGGCAACTGGCCCGATCGGGTCACCGTCTACCGGCGTTCGGCCACTGTCGAGGGTCAAATCGTCTACTAGGTGGTTGCACCGAGTATGCCGCTACTGCCCTGACCTGCATAACTACGCACGTGTAACTTCTTGACAGGCGTCTACTGCACCGTGTCAATATGTCCTTGCACTGTTGACAGCCCCGTCTACTAGGGGTGAGGATCGGAGGACTTCAGATGAACCGCAACCGGAAGCGTTGGCCGCGAGGCACGTGGATGGAGCTGGCAAACCGCGAGGGACTGGTGGACGCGATGGAGCGACGAGGGTTCTCACTCGACCGCCTGGCTCGCTACGCCGGCTGTTCGAAGGGAATGGTCAGCCACCTGACCTCGGGGCGCCGAAAGACCTGCTCGCCACAACTCGCGCAGAACATCGCGGAGGCTCTCGACATGCCTCTCTCGCTTCTTTTCGTGCCCAAGGTGTCCACTCAACAGGGACGAATCGCAAACCGAACCAAGACAGGAGCACTAGTCGCATGAGCAAGCAGACGTCGGAGGGCAGCGAGCGCCGACTGCTCGACTACTCCCGAGCCGCCGCCTACCTCGGCATCAGCCTCCGCTCCATGAAGGAGCTGGGCGGCCAGAACGGGAAGATCCCGCGGGTCGAGATCGGCCACCGGGTGCTGTTCGACCGCAGCGACCTCGACACCTTCATCGAGAAGACCAAGCGGGCGTCCTGATGACCACCCTCGGCCTCGACGCCCGCTCCGACCGCTGCACCCACGGCTACCACCTCGAGACCCAGCACCCCGACCTGTGTCCGTGCGCCGGTCTCGCTGCGAAGGCGGTCGGCATGGCGCGGGCGACGTCGGCTCACCCGACCGACGCGCAGAAGGTCGAGGCGGCGATCCGTCAGCTCGCTGCGACCGGCCGTCCCTTCTCCGCGAACGACGCCCGCCTGATTCACGGCGTGAAGGGCGGTGTCGTCGGAGCCACGTTCAACGCGCTCCGGTCCGAGGGCGTGATCCGGCCGGTCGGCGACGAGGTCAGCACCGACAAGGGCACGCACGGCCACCGCATCTTCCGGTGGGTCGGCGCCAACTCCTACACGAACGGAGCTGCAGCATGACTGAGAACTTCACGCCGATCCGAGCGACCGCCTACTCGTGGGGGGACCGCGACCCCGACGTCCGCGCCTTCGACCAGGACGACAAGACCGAAATCGAGGCCCTGTTGATGGGCCGAAAGGTCACCAAGGTCGACAACGAGCACCTGCTCCTCGACGACGGCACGGTCATCAAGGCGATCGGCCACGACGGCGGCTGCGCGTGCTCGGCGGGCTGCTACGACCTGAGCGTCCTGAACGGCGTGGACAACATCATCACCCGGGTCGACTTCGACTACCGGCCCGCTGGTGACGACGAGAAGCCGACGTTCGACCCTGACGACCCGGACGCTCCCGAGGACTGCTGGACCGGCTACTACCGGATCTTCGTGTTCGCCGACGACCAGCGCATCAACCTCATGCAGTTCGACGGCTCGGACGGCAATGGCTACTACGGCACGGGCTACGAGATCCTGGTCCGCTACCCCGAGGGCGGTGCGGCATGACCACCCCCGTCTGCCACTGCGGCACCACCACCCTCCCCCTCGGAGCCTTCGCCGTCCAGCTCCCCACCGCCGGCCACCTGATCGAGCACCGTCCCGAGGGCTGCTTCGACGTCGACGCGGAGGTGGCGTGATGAGCGCGGACCTGTTGCGGCGGGCGGCGTCGCTGATGCGGGAGCGGGCCGAGGCTGCGACGCGGGGTCCGTGGGTGGTTGACGGCTACGGCAAGGACGGCTGGCAGGTCAACGGGGACGGGACGGTGTTCGCGGACTGTCACGTGTTCCAGAACGACGCCGACCATATCGCCTCCTGGCACCCCGCCGTCGCGCTCGCCGTGGCGGACTGGCTGGAGGCTGACGCGACGGTCATCGAAAGGCACGGCCTCGACGTCACCGTATCGAAGGCATACGCCGTCGCCCGCGCCTACCTCGGGAGCGACCAGTGACCCCCGTCTCCCCGGCGGCGACCGTGGACGCGGCTCCAACGCGCCCCGAGCCGGTCGTCGTCGGGGCACCATTCGCCGGCATCGTCAACGGGCTGCTGCTGGCGGTCCCGATCGACGCGGCGCTGGTCTACGCGGGCGTCGTCGTGGGGCGGTGGGTGTGGTGAGCGCCGAGCACCTGTTCGCTCTCCCGTCGGACTCGATCGCGGTCACCTCGGACGACTGCTACACGCCGCGCTGGGTGTTCGACGCGATGGGCTTGGAGTTCGACCTCGACGTCGCCGCGCCGCCCGGTGGCCCGTGGCACGTCCCGGCGAAGCGGTACTACACCGCCGAGGACGACGGGCTCGTGCAGCCGTGGGAAGGGCTCGTGTGGTGCAACCCGCCGTACTCGACGGCGCAACAGTGGATCGAGCGCTGGGCAGCGCATCGGACCGGCTGCCTGATGACGCAGGTTGCCAGCCGCCAGCGGTGGCGGGATCTGCTCTACGGGGCGGCTGACGCTGTCTACGTCGGGCAGGTCGAGTTCCAGCGCCCCGACGGCTCAACGCTGAAGTTCGGCTGGACGCCAATCTGCGTCGCCTTCCGTGGCGTCGGCGCCGAGCCCGCCGAACGCCTTGCCGCTGCCGACCCCTACGGCGCCGTGCTGTACGGACGGAGGGCCGCCTGATGCGCTGGCACGCCGATCCGCGGACCTGCACGCACTACAACGACGACGCCTGTCCGACGTGTGACTTCGACGGCTACTACCGCGCACAGGACGCAAGTCGCTGTGCCCACGACTGGCTCGATCGCCCCGAGTCCGACACCCGTGAATGCCTGATCTGCGGGACGGAGGTGTCGGGATGACCCACCTCCGCCTGACCGCCTTCATCGCCCTCGTCATCGGCACCTGGGCGGTCTACCTCGGCGCACAGATCTACCCGCGCCTCTGACAACAGCGAGGGCCGGTGCCAGCGACCAAGCCACACCGACCCTCACCACAACTACAAGGAGATCGTACCGATGGAAACCCGCGAGATCCGCTGCGAGGCCACCGTGTTGGTTCACGTCAGCCCGCAAGCACCCTCCGACTGGATCAGGCGCGTCGAGGATGAGGAGTTCCCATACCGACACGCGTCCGGCTCTCCGCTCTCTGTGGCCGACGGCTTGTACATGCTCGCCGACAACGCGCTCCGCAACGGCGTAGAGGACGCCTCCCGCCTAGACGGATGGGGCGACTTGGAGCGAGGCATGGTGACGTTGGAGGTCATCGACGTCGAGGCATCGGTGTCGGCATGACCGCCATCGTCCCCGCCTCGATCTCCCCCGCCATCGCCGACGCGGTGTCTCACGCGCTCGCCGACGGGAAGTCGATGGCCGAAGCTGCCCTCATCGCCGCCGAACGGATCGCGATGATGCTCAACCCGTTCACCTGCCCCACCGAAGGATGCGGCCGAACCAAGGCACACGGGGTCGGCTACTGCGCTGGCAGTGAGAACGAGCACGAGGCCCGCATCGCCGAGATCCACGGTGACGCGCTGCCACCCATCGGCGACGACCCGCACGAGTGGCCGGGGGTCTCGTGGTGGCCGGTGTCGGACGGAGGTGCGGCGTGAAGCGGGAGTGGAGGCCGGGGGACGTGGCGGTTGCCACGGCGATGGGGCGCGAGTTCATGGTCGTCCGCACAACGGGCGATCCTGACTACTGGTCCGCGCCGGGCGGGTGGCCGAGCGACATCTCGCCGGACCAGTGCCACTACCGACGCATCGTCGTGATCGACCCGGACGACGGACCGGTGCTCGATCGCTTGGCTGCTCGCATCCGACTCGAGGGAGGCGGAACTCCGTACAGCAACCTCACCGCGAAGTCGGCCGCTCGTGACGTGGCTGCTCTGCAGGCCGCCCTCCGCTCGCTGGTCGAGCCGCCGAAGCCGCCCGAGCCGACGGGACTCGGGGCCGTGGTGGAAGACGCGAAGGGTGACAGGTGGGTTCGTTACAAGGCCGCCGGAGTGAAGCCGTGGCGGATCAACCTCCCAGGCGTCGGCGCCACTGAGGACTACTGCCACTACTACGCCGACATCGACGTCGTCCGCGTCCTCAGCGAAGGGGTGACCGACCAGTGACCGCCATCCTCACCACTGCACTCCTCGTCGCCCTCGTCATGGGCTACCCGTTGTGGATCGTCGCCAACGACTGCCGTCACTTCCGCACCCTCGCCGAAACGCAGGGCCGTCACCTCGACGAGTGCCGCGACACCATCCGCCGCCTCGACGAACGCCACCGCAAAGACATGCGGATCATCAGCAAGCAACGCGGCCAGAACTCCGACCTGCAGATCATGCTCGTCGCCGAACAAGGACGCGCCGAACTCCACGCCGAACACCACACCTGCCTGCCGCACATCGCAGGCCACCGCGAAGGCGTCATCGAGGTCACCGCACCCGTCGAGCTGACACCGGTGCATGACGAGGCGCTGGCGAAGGTCGTGCGGATCGACGAAAGGCGGGCACGGTGAGCTCGCACCGATGCACGGGCGACGTCGACACCTGCCCAGCCTGCGCCGGCGCTCGTGACCGCATCGAGTGGGCGCAGATGGGTGGCGTCATCGGGTGGAGCGACAACGACCTCGACGACCTGGCTGATGCGGCGGCGGCGCGGGAGGTGTGGGGCCGATGAGCATCCGCGTGCCCTGCGAGATCTGTTGGCGGACCGTGCTGGCGGACGACGAGTTCGAGTTCGAGGTCGTCATCTGCCCCGAATGCGACGAGGAGATGGGCGAATGAGCCTGCACATCATGGCCGAGCTCGAACAGGGCTCCGAGGAGTGGCACAAGGCTCGACGCGGCATCGTCACCGCCAGCGTCGTCGGCCGACTGCTGACCCCGACCCTACGAGTGGCCGACAACGACACGTCCCGCAACCTGCTCTCCACCCTCGCCGCCGAACGCATCACCGGCTGGACCGAGGAAACACCGATGACGTCGGACATGTGGCGCGGCGTCGAGTCCGAGCCGTTCGCCCGCGCCGTGTACGCCGACAACTACGGCCACGTGGACGAGGTCGGCTTCATGCGCCGCGACGAGGACGACTGGACTCTTGGCTACTCACCCGACGGCCTCGTGGGCGACCACGGCCTAATCGAGATCAAGGCGCCGCGAGCCAAGACGCACGTGAAGACGATCCTGGCCGACGAGGTGCCGGCGTTCTACATGCCGCAGTTGCAGGCGGGGTTGCTGGTCTCGGGCCGCAAGTGGATCGACTACGTGTCCTACGTCGGCGGCATGCCCCTATACGTCAAGCGTGTCGAGCCGGACCCCGCGTGGTTCGACGCCATCACCGCCGCGTGCGTCCAGTTCGAGAAGGACGCCGCACAGATCGTCGCCGACTACAAGCAGCGAGTCGCCGACATGCCCATGACCGAACGCATCGACTTCGACCTGAAGGTGGCCTGACGTGGCACGCAAGACTGAGTTCAGCAAGTTCGGCACGAATCGTGGCGCCAGTCAGATCCGATTCCACCTGCAGCACTCCGACATCTGTGACGAGGACCGGGCTGAGTTATCCGCACTCGCTGACCACCTCGACGCCGACGACGACCGTGCCTCCGCCGTGTGGCAGTTCGCCCGCGAGTACGCGCGCCCAAGTGGCGACTCGCCTTCCTGCCAATGCACCAACTGCCGTGCCTATCGCGCGGTCCGAGACGACGAAGGACACCTGTGATGGACATCAGCGACACCCTCGCCCCCAACTCCGACCAGCTCGACGCCGTTGACCTCGTCGGCGGCCCGCGCACCTTCACCATCGCGAAGGTCAGCAAGGGCAACGACGAGCAGCCCGTCAACATCCACCTCGCCGAGTTCCCGCGCGTGTGGCGACCAGGGAAGTCGATGCGCCGCGTGCTCGCTGCCTGCTGGGGCACCGACGCCTCGCAGTACGTCGGCCGGCGCGTCACCCTCTACTGCGATCCCGACGTCACTTTTGGCAAGGACAAGGTGGGTGGCACGAGGATCAGTCACCTGTCCCACATCGACAAGCCGCGGTCGATCCCACTGCTCGTCTCGCGCGGCAAGTCCCAGACGTTCCGCGTGCAGCCGTTGAGCAACGAGCCGACGACCGAGGAGCGCATCGCCAACCTGCGCGCCGAGTGGAAGACCGCCGACCCCGACCGCAAGGCCCAGATCGAGGCCGAGGTCAAGGCGCTGTCGGGCGGTGAGAGCTGATGGGCGCCGGTCACATGTGGTCCCAGGAGCGCACCCTCGAAGCCAAGCCCGACGCCAGCCCCGAGCAGTGGGCCGCGTGGGCTCGGATCGTGCGGGAACAGGCGCCCGACCTGGCGGAGATGGTGGGGGTGGAGGTGTGAACGAATGCGTTGAGTGCGGTATGTACGCCGCGGAGTTCTGGATCTGCGACAAGTGTGCGGCCGTAGACATGGACCCCGCTTCGGACCACGACCCCGACACGTTCATCGAGCGCGAGCAGTGGCTCGGCACTGCGGGGACCGCATGACCAATCACGCCCGCAACGGCCGCGCACGAGAGCACCGCGTGTCCAAGTGGATGTTCAACCGGGGCTGGTTCCAGATCATGCGCGCCGCCGGATCCAAGGGTGTCGCCGACCTCGCCATGTACCACCCGCTCTACGGCCTCGCATGGGTGCAGGTCGGCACCGCGAAGTCCAAGCGCCTCAGCCCCCTCGACCGCGACCGACTCGTCGCCGTCGCCGAACAGACCAACGCCCTGCCGCTGCTCGCAACCAGCGGCCCCGGCATCCCCACGCGGCTCTGGGTCGTGACGAGGGAGGCCGCTGGCAAGTGGAAGGAGTGGCCGTTGTGACCCGGATGCCACCACGCATGACCCCGTTCCCCACGCTCAACGAAGACGACCTCCGCCGCACCGCCGACGCCGTCTGCTACCGCAGCGACCCCGAAGCGTGGTTCGTCGACACCGGAGACCGAGAAGCCGTCGCCCGCGTCAAGTCCATCTGCGCCGAATGCCCCGTGCGGACCGCGTGCCTCGAGATCGCGCTCCGAACCGACGAACCGCACGGCATCTGGGGCGGGATGACACCGGCAGAAAGGCAGCGCATGAAGGGGGCGGCGGCGTGAAGGCTGACGACCCAAGGCACGGGACCGAACGCGGCTACACGGCACACCGACGCGCAGGCAGCCACCCGTGTGACGCCTGCAAGGAAGCTCACCGCCGGCGCAACATCGAACGCCAACTGCGGCCACCCAAGGTCCCCGCGCTCGGCTCCCAGCGCCGCATCCAAGCACTCCAGGCGATCGGCTGGGGACGCGACCGGATCGCCGCCGAGCTCGGATACACCAACGCCGGCGCACTGACCTACCTCATGCGGGCCACGACGATGTATAAGACCACCGCTGACCGCATCGCCGACGTCTACGACCGGCTCTCGATGACCGTGCCCGTCGGCATCGGGCCGAAGCGAGCCCGGACCTGGGCGCGGCGACACGGCTACGCACCCCCGCTCGCTTGGGACGACATCGACAACCCCGCCGAGCAACCCCGCGGTGTCGGCTACCAGCAGCGCACCCGGGCCGAGATCCTGCACGACCTCGACGAACAGCGCGGCCGGATCAGCGACGCGTGTGACGAGCTCGGGGTCAACCGGAACGCGCTCGAGGTGTGGTGTCGGCGCAACGGGATGAGCGACCTCTACTCCCGCCTCGTCATGCGCGAGATCGGCGAGGACAAGTGGCGACAGTTCAGCGGGAAGGTGGGCGCCTGACATGCCCAAGATCCGCGGCGTGAAGCCCGACTACTGGACCGACGAGGCGATCGTCGACCTCTCCATCCCCGCTCGACTCCTGTTCATCGGCCTGTGGAGCTACGCCTGCGACAACGGCCACCTGCAGGACAAGCCCAAGCAGATCAAGATGCGGATCTTCCCCGGCGACGACGTGAGCGCCGCCGAACTGCTCCGCGAGCTGGCCGCGAACGGTCGGATCATGCGTGTCGACGGGTGGATCATCATCCCGAACTTCACCAAGCACCAGAAGCCGGACAAGCGGTACTTCCAGACCTGCGACAAGGTCGGCTGCGAGCGACCACCGGCAGATTCTCAGCGTGGAACTCGTGGGGGCCACGACGAGTCCACGACGAGTGCACGACGTGGTCACGGTGTGGGCTCGATGGGGCCACACGTTGATGGTGAAGGTGATGGTGAAGGTGATGGTGAAGGTGAGATGAAAAGGAACTCTCGCCCAAAGGGCTCGAAGACGGAGCCCCCCGAACGATTCGACGAGTTCTGGGACACCTACTCACACAAGGTCGGCCGCAAGAAGGCAGAGAGCGCCTACCGATCCGCGCTCAAGAAGCCCGGCGTCACTCCCGACCTGCTCATCGCCTCCGCAGCCGCCTACATCACCTGGCAGATGAGCGAGGGCAAGCACCCGCAGTTCACCAAGCACCCGGCGACGTGGCTGAACGGCGAGCACTGGCGCGACGAGCGACCAGCCAGACCAGCGCCCGAGTCCCGCGTCCAGCAGCACCTCCGCCTCGCCAAGCAGCTGCACGACGAGGAGCAGGGCCAGACCATCCCGTTCCCGCAGATCGGAGGCGACCGATGAGGTTGCGCAGGTGCCCACACGATCGCGTCCGCTGTATTCATGGCGACGAGATCAACCAAGCGATGACGTATCTGGACGCGCTCACTGGAGCCCCCGCGCGTCGAGCGAGATGCCTTGACTGCGGGAGGGCGCTCATCCAAGACCTTCCCGAGCCATGCACGTTCACGGGTGTGCCGCACGAGGGGGCGGCATGACCACCGCCGACGAGTGCCACGCCGTCACCCCGATCAGCGACCACGGCCCCGAAGCCGTCTGCTGCCTGCCCCCCGGACACGACGGGATGCACTGGGACCAGCTCGAAGGGTGGGAGTGGTGAGCCCCGCCGAGGCCCAGGTGCTGCTCTCGATGGCAGCCGCCTACGACAACCGCCGCCCCGACCCCGACGCCGCGAAGGCATGGGCAGCCGCGCTCGACGACCTGCGCTTCGACGACTGCCGGGTCGCGCTGATCCAGCACTACCGCAGCAGCACCGAGTGGCTCATGCCGGCCGCGATCCGTACCGCCGTCAGGAAGCTGCGGGCCAAGCGCATCGACGAGCACCCGCCGCTCACCCCGCCGCCCGGACTCGACGACGGGCAAGAGCGGCGCTGGCTGCTCGAGGCCCGCCGCCGGGTCGGTGACGGCGAGGTCATCGACTCCGAGGCCGCATACGAGCTCGTGACCGGCGAGCAGGCCAACTTCCGCGAGCTCCTGCCGAGTCCCGCGACCACCCACCCCGACCTCGAGGAGCAGCCATGACCACCGACAACGACCCGACGAGGCTGACCGAGGGGCTGGCTCGGCTGATCTACGAGGCAAGCGACGAATGGGACTGGAATGGGGTCGCCTGGGAGCACCAGTACGGCGGCCCGAAGCAGGAGGCGCTGAGGCAGGCCGACGCGATCCTGACCTCTGACTGGCTCCGCGACTACGTCGCCGCTGCCCTGGCGCCGGTCATTGCGGCCGAGAGGGCGGCGGCGCTGCGGGAAGCGGCGGACGCCGGCCCGTCGTCGACCCCGACCGACGAGCTGTGGGCATCGTTCCTCCGCGAGCGTGCCAACCGCGAGGAGGCCCGCAATGTGTGACCACCGACTCTGGAACGCGCCCGACGGCCTCCAATGCGTCCGCAACGACCCGCACGAGACGCACGTGTACGCATCCAACGCCGGCAGCGAAGTCAGTGACCGGCACACGGAAGGGAACGAGGACTGGTGACGAGCGTCAGCGTGTACCTCGACACGGTCCCGCCGATCGAGGCAGGCGACCTCGGAGTGACCCTCCGACTCGACGACGTGACGACGCTGCACATCGGCGGAGACGTGCCCGCCCTGCTGCGGCAGATCGCCGTCGAGCTGTTCGTCTGCGCCGACCTCATCGACGGCGAGCGGACCCGCCTGCGACAGATGCTCGCCACCACCGCCGAGCAGGTCGCCGAACAACGACGCAAGCACGGCGAGATCGCGCCGGACGGAACCTGCTGGAAGTGCAAGGTCGACGACCACTCGGGACACAAGGACTACAACGAGGGGCGCTGCTACGGATGCAGTTGCCCGGTCGAGGGGGACGCATGACCGAGCAGCGGATCGACGTACACCCAACCGTCAAGGTCGCCCGCGACCTGACCGAGATCGTCAGCATGTGCGACCACCTCGACGAGCAGGCCGAGCACAAGGCATCAGCTCGACTCGACGGGACCGTGATGCCCGGCGGCCTCGCGATGGTCGCCCTCGCCGACGTCGCCAACATCGAGGCGTGGCAGCACCAGTACGACGCGCGAGTCAACCACGGCCGCGACGTCAGCCACGCCGACGACGAAGACGACACCTGGGAGCCGCCGCTCCAGACCCTCGCGTTCTGGTCCGAACAGTGGCGGGCGCACCACGGCGCCGAATACGACAACGCCAAGCGCACCGTCGCAACCGAAGCGAACTTCATCCGCTACCAACTCGACTGGGCGTGGGAGAACGAGCCGCACTGGGACGACTTCGCCGCCGACATCCGGCGAGCTCGAGTGCGGATCGAGAACGTGCTCTACGCCGGCAACCGAGCCGAGCGCACCCGCGTCGTGTGCGACCGCGTCGAATGCGAAGACAACCCGCCGCGCCTCATTCGCAAGTACGGGTACGCCGCCGACGGGTCCGACGACTGGTGGCGCTGCCCCAAGTGCAAGCACCGCTTCGACGCTGAGGGGGTCAGCAACGCCCACGCCCGGATGCTGCGCAGCAAAGGCGCCGAGACGTGGGTCCGACAGTCCGACGCCATCGGCACACTCAAGGCACAAGGGCGCGGCGAGCGGACCATCCGGCGATGGCTGGCAGAGTGCGAGGTCGAGGCGTACTGCGACCCCGTGACGCACGAGGTCTGGGTGTGGTGGCCGAGCATCTGGCGCCTGCACCTGACCACGCCGACACGGCAGAGACCCGCGGTGTAGGTCGTCATGCTGTACCCTTAGGCATACCGGAGGCGGGCGACCGCATCCCCAAACTCAGCCCCGAGCCACCATCGGCCGGGGCTGAGTCGTTCTCGGGTCACACGCCGGGCAGCCAGGCCGACAGGTACGAGAGGCTGCGAACCCCCGCCGTCGACCGGGGATCAGCGCGCGCCAGTTCGGGAGGGAGACCCGGCCGGCGGATACGGGGGCGACCATGACCATCCGAGTCACCGACGACACCACGCGGCACGAGCTGGCCGAGGCGATCGACAACCTCAACCGCTCAGCCAAGCGAGCACAGCACATCGTCGAGAAGTTCAGCGACGACGAGCCGACCGAGTGGACACGCTGGCATCGACGGATCGACGCGCTGCTCGAGGACTGGATGAAGGCGCCGGCGTGACCAGTGTCGCGCTGCACCACCAGTGGTCCGACGGGTCAGTGACCAGCGTCGAGGTCGAGGTGGACAACGACTACCCCGACGCGCTCGACCAGGCCAGGGTCACGGCAGTCAAGGCGCTGGCCGACGCGGTGGCTGCGATGATGGCGGAGGACGAGTGAGCCAGTACCACAAGCGCATGTCGGGTGGCGCTCGGCAGAAGCGCAACCGGATGATCCTCGCCAAGTCCGACGTGTGCCACATCTGCGGACACCCCGGCGCCGATGCAGTCGACCACGTCACCGCACTCGCACGCGGCGGCAGCGACGACGACCCCGACAACCTCATGCCGGCACACCACCAACCCTGCCCCACCTGCAACCACCGCTGCAACCTCGAGAAGGGCGACCGGGCATGGGCGCCCATCATCCGCCGCTCGATCACCCTGCAGCGACCCTGACCACCAGGGGGTCCACCCCCTCCCCCCGCCCTGCCAGAGGACTGCGGGACTAGGTCAGCGTCTCTCCCCGCGAACCCAAAAACCCCAGGAGGTGATCGCGATGGCTGCTAAGGGCCACCTCGCCGCGGTACCTCCGGGCGCACGCGCCAAGCGAGAGCCGAAGAACATCACCGAGGCGCTCGAGGGCTCGAACCGCGACCTCCTCGCGGCGATGCGCAAGGCGTTGGCGAAGAAGCTCGACGCCGGCGAGGTGTCGTCCAACGCCATCGCTTCGGCGTATAAGGAGTTGCGCGAGCTCGACCGCCTGATCCGTCTGGCCGACCAGGACGCCAAGCAGGCGGACCACAAGCCTGGTGCCGATGTCGACGACCGCTTCGACTCCTCGGCTATCTGAGGTCGCCCGGCATCTCGTCATCCCTGAGGGGATCACGACGTCGGTCTATCACCGGGTCAGGCCGCGACTGGCAGCGATGTCGGTCCAGTTCGACACGTGGCAGGACGGCGCGGCGACGGTGGCGCTCGGCTGCCGAGAGGACGGCAAGTTCGCTGCGACGGTCGGCGGCGTCGTGTGGAGCATCCCGCGCCAGGTGGGCAAGACCTACACGGTCGGGAACCTGCTCATCGCTCTTGCGATCGAGCTGCCCGGCCTGCGTGTTGTCTGGACGTCGCACCACGGTCGCACGACGACGAACACGTTCCGCTCGATGCAGGGCATGGTCAAGCGCAAGCAGGTCCGGCCGTTCATGCCACCGGGCGGCGGGGTCCGGACCGCGAACGGCGAGCAAGAGATCCGGTTCGCCAACAGCTCGATCATCATGTTCGGCGCCCGTGAGCACGGGTTCGGCCGCGGCATGGATGCGGTCGACATCCTCGTGTTCGATGAGGCGCAGATCCTCGACATCAAGGCGCTCGAGGACATGGTTCCTGCGACGAACCAGGCGCGGAACCCGCACGGTGGTCTCATCTTCTTCATCGGCACCCCGCCGCGCCCGGTGGACAACGGCGAGGCGTTCGCGTCGAAGCGCGAGCGGGCTCTGTCTGGCGAAGCGGGCGACATGTTCTACGTCGAGATGGCCGCCGATCCAGACGCCGACATCGACGACCGTGAGCAGTGGGCTCGAGCCAATCCGTCGTTCCCGCGGCGCACTCCGGTCGAGTCGATGCTGCGGATGCGGGAGAACATCCCCGACGACGACTCGTGGCGGCGTGAAGCCCTCGGCATCTGGAATCCGAAGCTGGGCGCCGGCGTCCTCCCGGCCCCTTCGTGGCAGGACTGCGAGGACACCGAGTCGGTCGCGGTCGACCGGATCGCTCTCGGCGTCGAGGTCGGCCCGGATCTCGCGTGGGCGTCGGTCGCCATCGCTGGGCAGCGAGCGGACGAGGGCTGGCACTTCGAGCTCGACGACGACCAGCACACGCGGGGCCGCGGGACGGCGTGGCTGGTGCCGCACCTGCAGTACCTCACCGCGAACAACCCGAAGATTCGCAGTGTCGTGGTCGACGTCGCCGGCCCCGTCGCCGCGCTGCTCGAGAAGCGCAACGACCGCTACTTCTTCAAGGGCTCGAACATCCAGGCGACGCCGGTCAAGGTCGCGGAACTCGGCGCCGGCTGCGCGAACGTCCTCGACGGCATCGTGACGGGCTGGCTGCACCACATCGGGCAGCCTCAGTTCACCGCGGCGGCTCTCGCGGCTGGCAAGCGGGCTCTGGGCGACACGGGCATGTGGGTGTGGTCGCGCAAGCTCGCTGACTCCGACATCACCCCGATCCAGGCCGCGACGCTTGCGCTGATCGGCGCTCGCGCTCAGTCCCAGAACGTCAGGAAGCCGACCCGCACGGGTCGCGGTCGAAGGGTGGTGACGTGGTAGTGGCTGCCCCTCTCGACTGCCGCATCGTGGTCGCTGGCCTGACTGACGACGAGCAGGCGGACCTCGACGAGCTGCTGGCTCAGTGGCGCGCGAAGCGACTTCGGAACAACATCCGGTCGGCGTTCTACGACATGAAGAACGCGACCCGGGCGCTGATGTCGTCGAACGCGCCGGCCGTGGTCAAGCGACGCCGATTCGTTCTCGGCTGGTCGGCCATCGCGGTCGACAAGCTAAACCGCCGCTGCAACCTCGACGGCTTCTTCGACGCCAACGGTCACGACCTCGCCCGACTCGGGCTGGATGAACTCGAGCGGGACAACCGTCTGCGCTCGGAGCTCTCGCAGGCCGGGGTCTCGTCGCTGATCCACGCGGTGTCATGGCTGGTGACGGTCCAGGGCGACACGACCGCGGGCGAACCTGAGGTGCTGATCCTGCCTCGCGACGCGACGAACGCGACAGGCATCTGGGATCCCCGCCTCCGCTCCTTGCGGTCGTTCCTGTCGATCAACGAGGTCGACGACCAGGGCGAGCCCACGGCGATGACCATGTACCTGCCGGGCCTGAACATCGTCATGGACTGTGACGGCCGTCCGTGGACGGTTGAGGATCGCCGGGACCACCCCTACGGCCTCCCTGTCGACCCGCTGCGCTACAAGCCTCGCCTGGGCCGCCCGTTCGGCTCGTCGCGGATCTCGCGGTCGGTGATGTCGCTGCACGAGCAGGCGCTCGGCGCGATGATCCGTGCCGACGTCAACGGCGAGGCGTACTCGATGCCCCGCTACGCGCTTCTCGGCGCCACCGAGGAGGCGTTCCGCAACGCTGACGGGTCGCCGAAGCCGACGTGGCAGGCCGCGTGGGACGCCATCTGGGCGATCGGTGACGACGAGGAGCTGGCGACGGGTGGTTCGGCGCTCGCGCGGGCTGACATCAAGCAGTTCCACGGCCAGTCGCCGGAGCCCCAGAACGCGCACCTGCGGATGCTGGCGCAGATGTTCTCCGGCGAAACCGGCATCCCTGTCGGCGAGCTGGGCCTGATCGGTGACGCGAACCCGACGTCGGCCGAAGCGCTGCAGGTGTCGAAGGACGACCTGGTGGCCGAGGCGGAGCAGACGACGGACGGATGGACACCGGACCTGTCGGCGACGATGACGCGGGCGCTGCGGATGCTCAACGGCGGCGACGTGCCAGCGAACCTCGACGTTCAGCCGGTGTGGCGCAACCCGATGCACGTGTCTCGCGCTGCTGCGGCCGACGCGGGCTCGAAGGTCATCGACAAGTTCCCGTGGCTCGCTGAGACCGAGGTCGGGCTTGAGCTCGCGGGCCTGTCTCCGTCGCAGATCAAGCGGGCGATGGCGGAGCGGCGCCGCGCTGAGGCTCGGTCGCTGTTGGCGCGGGTGCAGGAGCGTCGCGGTGGCGACGTCGCCTGAGGTTGTCCGCGAAGAGCTTGCGGCCGTTACCGCTGCAGCCTCAGCGGATCTGGCAGCCCAGGCCGCGGCGGCTTCCTCCGCGCAGGCGCTGGACTCGCTCTTGGAGACGCTTCCGCTGATCGTGCCGCCCTACTACGACGCCGCCGGCCTGCTGGCGGTCGCGTGGTACGACGAGATCCGCGAGGAGTCGGCACCCTTGACGGCCTACGTGCCCGACGTGATCGGCGATCCGTCAACGGACTGGATCGAGCGGGAGATCGCGAAGCTGCAGCGCAGCGTCGAGGCTGACATCGAGGAGCAGATGCAGCGGCTCGTTGACGAGACGATGCGGCTGGCGGAGAAGGAAGTCGCCCGCGGGTTCCGCGAGTCGATCGTCGGCAACACCCGCCAGGACGAGGACGCGATCGGCTGGAGCCGCGTCGCCCGGCCCAGTGCCTGCAAGTTCTGTCTGATGCTCGCTGCCAAGGGTGCCGTGTTCTCGAAGGAGACGGCGATCTTCGCGGCCCACACCGACTGCCACTGTGCCGCTCGCCCAGAGTTCCGCGGCGGCACGCACGGCCCTGAGGCGTCGGTCGTGCAGTACGTGGCCTCGAGCCGCCGCGCGAAGACGGAGGCGGCCCAGGCGGCGCGCAACGAGCGTCTGCGGGCCTACCTGAACCAGCACTACCCGGACGCACCGGGCTAACAGACCACCCCATCGCGGGGGGAAGCGCAACGGCGGCGCTCAACGCCGGAGCAGTACCTGACGAGGTTACGGAGACAGCGCATGTCCGACCCCACGCCCAACCCCAACCCGGAGCCGACGTCCGACCCGACCCCCGAGCCGGATCAGACGTTCACCCAGGCCGATGTCGACCGCATCGTCCGCGAGCGCGTGAAGCGCGAGCGGGAGAAGTACGCGGACTACGACGACCTCAAGGCGAAGGCGAGCGAGAAGGCCACCGCAGAGGAGCGGATCGCGGCCCTCGAGCAGGAGATCCAGAGGGCCAACCTCGCGGCTCTGCGCAGCCGCGTGCAGGCCAAGTACGGCATTTCCGACGAGGACGCCGAACTGTTCCTTCTCGGAACGGACGAGGACACCCTCACGGCCCAGGCCAAGCGCCTTGCCGACCGCGAGGAGCAGCGCAAGCAAAAGAACAACGTCTCGCCCCGCGAGGGCAACAACCCCAAGCCGGCCTCGGACGAGCTGGGCACGTTCACGAAGAACCTGTTCAGCCGCGCCGCCGCCGACTGACGTTCCTAGGAGGGAACACCAATGGCAACTCTCGACACCGGGGATCTCAACCTCCCCGACCAGATCCTCGACCCGTGGCTGGGCAAGGTGCAGTACGGCTCCGCCGTCGCCGCCCTGTCCAACTCGATCCCGATGAAGTTCGGGACGGGCGAGTCCATGACCTTCGACATCGGCGAGGCCGAGTACGTCGCTGAGGGCGCGAACAAGGGTGGCTCGACGATCGTCCCGACGACCGTCACCACTGCGCCGTTCAAGTTCCACAAGACCGTCCGGTGGACGGAAGAGGTCATGTGGGCCGACGAGGACCACCAGCTCGGCGTCGTCCGGCAGGTGCTCGACCTGATCCAGCCGGCGCTCTCCCGGGCGCTCGACTTCGGCGTGATGCACGGCATCAACCCCACGGGTGGCGCCGAGGTCGCGGCGATGGACCAGACCCTCGACGACACCACCAACTCCGTGGAGTACGTCGCGACCGACGAGCCTTTCGTCAGCCTCGACGCCGCGGACGGCCTCGTGCTGGCCGACGGCTTCATGCCGCGCGACGTGGCGCTCGACCCGGTCTACGCCGCCAAGTTCGGCGCCTACCGGAACCCGACCACGCAGCAGAAGCTCTACCCCGACTTCCGCTACTCCACCGAGGTTTCCGACCTCGAGGGCCACCGCGCGTCGGTGTCCCGCACGGTGGGCGCGGTCGGCGTGGCTGCTGCGGCGACCAACGTCCTCGGCTTCGTGGGCGACTTCTCGGCGATCCGCTGGGGCATCCAGCGGGCCATCGGCCTCGAGGTCATCCGCTACGGCGACCCGGACGGCGGCGGCGACCTGAAGCGCAACAACCAGGTGGCCTTCCGTGCGGAGGTCGTCTACGGCTGGGGTGTCGCGGACCTCGACGCCTTCGCCAAGGTCATCGACGCCGCGGCCTGATCGTCATGGCGACGACGAAGCTGACGGCGCCGAACGGCGCTTCGGTTTCGGTGGACTCGGGGAAGGTCGACGACCTTCTCCGCCGCGGGTTCACGAAGCCGACCGAGAAGAAGACGCCGGCGCGGAAGTCGGCGTCCAGCAGGTCATCTAGCACGACCAGCAAGTAGCGGAGAGGCGGTGCGGTCATGGCTGTGACCCCGGAAGACATCGCGGTTGAGCTTGGCCGCGCCGCCCCCTCCGCGGACTCGATCGAGTACGCCCAGTGGGAGCAGTGGATCTCGGACGCGCTGATGCTGATCTCGGCGCGGTTGGGCAATCTGCAGGATCTCGATCAGGACCGGCTCGACTATGTGGTGCGGCAGGCTGTCGCGGCGCACGTGAAGCGGCCCGACGACGCCACGCAGGTTGCGGTGTCGGTCGACGACGGCTCGGTGTCGAAGACCTACCGTTCATCGCGAGGCCGGGTGGAGATCATCGACGACTGGTGGGCGCTGTTGTCGCCCGCCGACTCCTCGGCTCGAGCGTTCTCCATCCGTCCACACCGCAGCGGCTCTGCGCACATGCCGTGGTGCTCGCTGCTGATGGGTGCCGCGTACTGCTCGTGCGGCGCCGATCTCACGAACTACGAGTACCCGCTGTACGAGGGCGGCGTCCTGAGCGGCGACGAGTTCTGATGACCCTGCAGGAGGCCATCGAGTCGGTCCTGCCCGGTCTCCGCGCCGAGGCCCGCGCTCGCATGACTTCCACCGCCACCGTGCGTCGCCTGACGGGCCGCATGGTGCAGGACGAGGACAACGGCCTTGAGGTGCCGGAGTGGGAGGACGTCTACACCGGCCCGTTCCGTTACGTCGGCGGCTCCACGAAGCGCGTCGACATTGCCGGCGTGGAGTTCCAGGAAGCCACGGGCCGCGCCGACTTCCCGCATGACACGACTGATCTTGCCGACGGAGACCTGATCGAGGTCACGGCCGGCGAATGGGCCGGGACGACACTGCACATCGTCGAGGCCGTCAAGGGTGACCAGCGCACCGCCCGCCGCGTCCCGGTGGTCGAGGTGCCGCGACCGGAGGAGTGGGCTTGATGCGTGAGCGCGTACACCTCGTCTTCGGCGACGACGACGGCTTCGCGAAGGGCATGGCCCGCGCCGCCGCATCCGCGCACCTGCTCGCGGCCGAGTTGGCGAAGTTCGACGCCACTTGGGAGCCGCACGACTGGACGGACTTCGACTGATGAACGCCGACATAACTCCGCGCGAGCACCTGTTCGCCACCTACGTCGGCGACGGCTCACTCGCCTTCTGCTCTTGCGGACTGAGCGCCGAGGCCGGTGACGACCTCATGGCCCATGCCCGCGAGGTGTTGTGATGCGCGTTCGGGTGCAGCACGACATCGACGACCTCGCCAACGACCTGGCTGGGATCCCCGTGCGGATGGTCCGCGAGGGCAACCGCGTCGTCCGCGGTGCCGCCACGAGGGGCAACCGGCTCGCTCAGTCCAACGCGCGTCGCACCGCCGGCGCTCACGGCGTCCACTACCCCAAGGCGTTCACCGTCGAGATGCGCGGCGTGCTCGAGGCGGAGTACGGCCCCGACGCTGGTCGTCCGCAGGGTGGCATGAGCTTCGAACACGGCTCGCGCAATCAGCCTCCGCACCTCGACCTCGCGAAGTCCGCAGACGTGATCGGCCCGACGTTCGGCCGCGACGTGTCCAAGATGATCGACGGGCTGTTCTGGTGACCACGGCCCCCGCGATCGACGAGCGCAAGCACCGCGACGCCCTCGACGCCCTACTCGAACCGTCGGTCGGTGCGGGTCGCATCTACGACTACGGCACCGTCCCTGGCGCTGACGGCAACGCGGGCAGCCTGCCGCCGATCTACGTGCTGCTGACCATCGAGCGCCGCTACGCCCCGGTCAGCCGCAACGTCGGCCTCGCCTCTCGCTCTGGTTGGCGCGTGACGACCCGCTACGTGGGACGAACGGTCGACGAGGCGCGGTGGGCGGCGATGAAGATCACCGACGCGCTCGACGGCGCCCGCCTGACCGTTGACGACTACGTCTCGACCCCGGTGCAGCACGAGTCCACCACCGCGATCGAGCTCGACGAGGGTCGGTTCGCCGGCCTGACCGTGTGGACCTACGCGCTCTAGGAGGAGCCATGCCCGACTTCGTACTCGTGCGCCACGACAACGGCATCGTCGCACCCGTCTCCCGCGCCCTCGCCGATCGCCGCAAGCTGCAGACGGTCGACGGCGACGCCACTGACCCGACCGGCCGCCCGGTGAAGCCTCGCCGCGATAACGGCCGCCCGGTCAAGCCGAAGACATCGGTCGCCAAGAAGGCGGCCGAGAAGAAGGCGGTCACGCCCGACGAGGGTGCCGCCGACAACACCCTCACCGACAACAAGGAGTGACCCGATGAGCACCTTCTTCCCGGAGGCGACCCCGGTCCTGGGGAACCTGGCGGTTCGCTGGATCAGCACCGCGGCCGACCTCGACTCGATCAGCCTGGCGACGGAGTGGAACGCCGCTTCGTCCGTCGACCTGTCGTGCTTCCTGCGTCCGTTCACCCCGGGTGCCACGGAGGCGACCGGCTCGGCTCCGAACCGGATCTGCACCACGATCACGCTCCCGCAGCGTGGCCGCACCGAGATCAGCGCGTTCGACCTGCGCTACGTCTACGACCCGCAGGGCGACGACGCGGACCCGGACAACGAGGCGAAGGCCGCGCTGACCGACGGCGCGACCGGCATCCTCGTGGTCCGCAAGGGCGTCGCGTTCGCTACCGCCGGCGCCGTGGGCCAGCACTACGAGGCGTGGACGGGCTACCTGGGCCGGCAGAACCGCGTCCAGTCCGGCGACGACGACTTCGCCGAGTTCGAGATCTCGCAGATGTTCTTCCCGAACGCCGACGTGGTCTACGGCGAGATCGTCGCCTGACCAACCCTGACGGCCCCCGCCTCGTCTGCCGAGTGCGAGGCGGGGGTCTTCACTCGGCTACTCGGCAGGAGAACCAATGAGCAAGTCCCTCGGCGAGCTGCGTGCCGCCGCCGGCGCTGCGAAGCGTCTCCCCACCCGCACGAAGACGTTGTGCCTCGCGCAGGAGCTTGTCGGGCAGGTGCAGGAGCTGACGTCGGAAAAGGCCGACCTGCTGATGCAGATCGGCTCCCGCGTCCAGGGCGACGACGGCGAGACGGACGGCAAGCCGACCCGCGTCGGCGACCCGCGTCGCGCACGTGTCGCGGAGATCGACACCGAGCTCGAGGCCCTGTACGCGCAGATGCGCGAGCATGAGGGGACGCTGCGGTTGCAGGCGATCCCCGCGGGCGAGTGGCGACTCTGGGTGGATGCGAACCCGCCGCGTGAGACCGACCGCGACGAGAACGGCCGCCCGATCCTCCACCCGCTCGACGAGCGGCTGGCTTACGGGTTCTGCAACGCTCAGGCCCTCGCCGACGACCTGTTCCGCTACGTCGTGTCGTGGAACGACGAGCCGGTCACCGAGGAGGACTGGCAGTACCTGCTCAACAACGCCGCGCCCGGTGATGTCAAGGACATCGTGACGCTGGTCCTGTCGCTGCAGGAAGGCGAGGGTGCCCGTGCCCCAAAAGCCTCGTCGAACTCCTCGTCCACGACCGGGACGCCCGCGACACCCTGACCCTTGCGCGGTCGCTCGGCATCAGCCGGAAGCGACTGCTTGGTTGGGAGCCGTCCGAGCGACACGAGCACTTCGACGCCGACGGCAACCTGACCGGCTGGACCGTTGTCACCCGCGAGCCGGAGTGGGACGACGAGGAGTGGAACTGGATGGCCGCGCTCGCCGAACACGATGCGGGCGTCTGCTCGTGCGGCTTCCACCGCTCACTGACGATGGACCCGTCCGTCGGGTTCACCACGCGCACCGAGGTCTGCCCGACGTGCGCGGGCGCGAAGTTGGCGGAACGTATCCGCCGAGAGGCTGACGAGGCGGAAGAAGAGGAACTGAAGAACCGCCCGGACGAGCCGCGTCGTTCAGACGGTCGTCACGTCTACATTCAGCAGCTCACCGAGGACGAGATGGAGCGCCGAAGGGCCCGGGCCCGGAAGCGCCCCAAGCCTCAGTCGCAGGGGTAGGTCGGCTCCCCCTGCTCGCGCAGCTCGTTGTTGCGTGAGACGCACGCGATCAGGTCGTCGGTCTCGTTCTCGTCGGCGAACCCGTTGATGACGACGAGCCCGACGATCACCGCGACCACACCGAGGGCGACGCCGATGGCGATCGTCCAGATGCTCAGACCGTTCGACCGCGGCTGGGGCGCGGCACCGAGTGGCGCGACGTCGTCCGTCCACCTCGAGCCGTCCCAGTAACGCTGCACGGTGGGCGCCTCGACCGGGTGGGGATACCAGCCCGGCGGCGTCGAGGTCCGTGCCTCGGTCTCGTCCATGTCGTGAGCGTAAGCCGACCTCCGTCACTTTGCTAGCGAACCGAGGGGGTGCCCGTGGCCGTTCGTCGCGAGAGTGTGCGCCTGAGTCTTGAGGACGCAGGTTTCACCACCGGCATGGCGCGGGCTGCTGCCGCCGCTGGAATGCTCGACCGAGCGCTGAGCGACCTCGACGGGTCCGGCAGTCGGCTGCGGGGCTCCCTGTCGGGGTCGAGCGGCGACATCGACCGTCTGAGCTCGTCGGCAGTTCGCGGCGGCGCGGACATCGACCGCTACTCCGGTCGGCTGCGGCTGCTCGCTGAAGCTGCCGCGCTGCTCGGTCCCGGCCTGGTCCCAGTCGCGGCTGTGGGCGTTCCTGCGGTGACGGGTCTCGCCAACCAGCTCGCCGCTGCGGGCATGGCCGGCGGGACGCTAATGATCGCGCTCAACGGAGTCGCGGACGCGGTGCAGGCGATCGACGCCTACCAGCTGGACCCGACGACGGAGAACCTCGAGAAGGCCCGCGAGGCGCTGCGTGGTCTCGCGCCGGAGGCCCGCACGTTCGTCGCGGCGTTCCAGGACTTCCAGCCGGTCCTCACCGAGATGCGCGACACGGCTGCCGCGGGTTGGTTCCCGGGGCTGACGGAGACGCTGGAGCACCTGACCCGCCTCGCCCCGCGCGTGGAGGACATCATCAAGGGTGTCTCCGAGGTCGGGGGCGCCTTGGTCGCGGATGGCGCGGAGTCGCTGACGACGGACCGCTGGCGGCCGTTCTTCGAGTTCCTGTCGACCGAGCTCCCTGAGACGCTGGTCGACGTCTCGAGCGTCATCGGGTCGGTCACGCACGCGATGGCCGAGCTGTGGATGGCGTTCGACCCGCTCAACGACGACTTCTCGTCGTGGCTTGTGGGCGTCGCGTCCGGGTTCGACGAGTGGGCGAGTGGCCTGGCCCAGACGGAGGGCTTCCAGGCGTTCGTCGACTACATCCGCGAGAACGGCGCGCAGGTGCAGGACACCCTCGTCGCGATCGCGCAGGCGGGCCTCGACATCGTGCAGGCCATCGCCCCTCTCGGCGGCCCAGTGCTCAAGACGCTCGAGGCGGTCGCCGAGGGCATCTCGATGATCGCCGACTCCCCGGTGGGTCCGCGGCTGTTCGCGATGGCCGCGGCGTTCATGGTCCTCAATCGGGCGCTCGGCATGACCGCGGCCCTGCTGGCTCGGACGGGCTTCATCGGGGCGTCGTCGGCCGTCCGCGGTGCGATGCCGGGCGGTGCGGGGACGGCGGGCGCAGCGGGCGCAACTGGCGGCGTCATCCCGCTCGCGCAGCGTCTCAACGCCACGCGGACGTCGGTGCGGAACCTGATCCCCGACCTGCGCACGATGGGCACGATCGCCGCCACGTCGGGCGCCCGGTCTGAGCGTGAGATGCGCCGCTTCAACGAGGCAGCCGCTCGCACCCGCGGGACGATGGCGACGTTCGGCAAGACTGCCGGCGTAGGTGCGGCTGGTGCAGCCGCGTTCGCAATCGCCACCACTGAGGCGGGCCAGTCGCTCGGCATCCAGAACACGGCGATGCTCGGCCTAATCGGATCGATGGTCAACCCGTATGGTGCGGCAGTCGGTGCCGGTATCGGTCTCGCCCTCGACTTCTCGGCCGCGAACGAGCGGGTGGCCGACTCGATCGAGCGGTCCAACGCCGCTATCCGGTCCGGCGACATCGAGTCGATGCGCACGGAGTATGCGGCTCTCGGTGACGATATGGCGCGGTTCTCCGAGAATGTCCAGACGACTGGGTTCTGGGATTTCCTGCAGGATCAGACGAGTCCGACCGCGGGCTTCGACTGGGTGCAGGCGATGGGCGAACAGTGGTTCGGCATCGAGTCGTCGTTCACCAAGGCGAAGAAGCAGCGCGAAGTGATCGAGGAAGCACTCGTGGAGGAGAGGGCCGCCGCCCTCTCTGCCGAGGTCGCCCTGCGCGAGCACGACCGACAGGTGATGAAGGTCGAGGCGTACAGGGCGCGGCGTGAGGCCGCGCAGGAGGCCGCGGACGCGTTCTACACCCTGGGCGATGCGATCGAGAAGCCGTCGCTGAGCCTCGACAAGCTGATGCGCCAGATGTCTCGCATGGCTGAGGCGTCTCGGAACATGGCGTCGAACTGGCGGGTGGCGCTCAACCGCGGTGCGGACGAAGCGGCGCTGCAGGAGGTGTTCGACCGGCTCGGCCCGCAGGCGGCTCGGGTGTTCGAGCAGCTTGCGAACGGCAGCCGGAAGACGATCCGCGAGTTCAACAACCTGTGGGGCGCAGTCCGCTCCGGCGAGCACGCGTTGGCGGCGGTACAGATGCAGGGCCACCGGATCAACAACATGCGGATCCAGCCGAAGTTCGACACCGGCCCGATCGACACGGGCCGCTCGAGGATCCGCGGCGCCGGCGACGACCTGGCGTGGGTCAGCAACATCACCGCCACCCCCCGCATCGACGTCAAGTCGAACGCCCAGCAGGCCGCGGCGTCGACCAGGGGAGCACTCTCGAGCATCGCCGACGAGACCGTGTTCGTGAACGTCGTCCGCCGGCAGACCGCCAGCAACCTCGGCCCTCGCGACGGGTTCGCGTCCGGCGGCTGGACCGGCCCGGGTGGTCGCAACGAGGTCGCCGGCGTCGTCCACCGTGACGAGGTGGTGCTCCCGAAGCCGATCGTCCGCCGCGACGCTGCGTTCCTCCGTTCGCGCTACGGCTTCCTGCCGGGGATGCGCGACCTGCCCGGCTATGCCGACGGCGGCCTGGTGGTCACGCGCGACAACCGTGGCGGCCGGGACGATCGTGACGCCTCGGACGCAGCCCGCGGCTTGAAGCGGCTGAACCGCGAGCTCCGCGAGACGGAGAAGGCGCTGCAGCGCGAGCGCGAGCAGCGCGACCGGGTCATCGAGAGCATGAAGTCGCTGTCCTCGGACGTGCAGAGCGGCATCCGGTCCGAGCTGTTCGGCGAGGTTGACCCGTGGTCGAGCGAGTTCGCGTCTGGTTCGCCTGGCGCCGCGACGGCGGCCCTGCGCAACGACCTCGCTGAGGCGCGGCAGATGCGCGAGGCGATCCAGTCGCTGCGCCGCAAGGGTCTCGACGGTCCGGCGCTGGCCGAGGTGCTGTCCCAGGGCGGTCTCGCGGGCGCTCAGGCGTTCGCAGACCTGTCACGGCGGGAGCTGGCGGAGTACGCGCGGCTCTACAACCAGCGCAACAGCGTCCTGCGCGACGTGGGGACGCTGGCGGGCACAGCGGCCTACGGGGACCGGCTGCGGGACGAGCGGCGCGACATCAAGCCACTGGTGACGCGTCTGGAGCGCATCGAGCGGGCGATCAAGGCCGCGGATCGGCGCAACAACGACAACCACAAGCGGGACCGTGACAGCCGCAAGCGCGGCGCCGGTAACGCGGGGCGGAACGGCAACAGAGGGGCGCGGAAGTGACGCAACAGCACGGTCTCACCTGGGGGGCGCTCGACTTCGTGTCGGAGACGCCGACGGACGCTGGCTGGCTCATCGAGGCGGTCGCGGAGGGGGCGTCGTTCGGCAACCCGGAGCCGGTCGTGGAGATCGTGCAGTCGCTCCTCACCGATGGCGCCCTGGCGGTGACGCAGCGGTGGGACAACCGCGAGATCACGATGAAACTGCGACTGTCGGGTGTCGACGGTGACGCGATTGCGGCGGCCGAGGCTGCGTTGATGGCTGAGGTGCTGGCGACGGAGAAGTCGCCGCTGGTGTGGACGCCGCCGACGGACAACGCCGCGGTGACCGTGTTCGACGTGGTGAACGCCCGCCTCGACCGCGACTACGAGGGCTGGGACGACGATGAGGTGCTGCAGGAGAACCGCTATTTCCTCCTGACGCTCACCTGCCTGCCGTTCGCGCGGACGGAGGAGAAGACGGTCGTCCCGGCGCTGTCGTCCGGGTCGGCGACGGTGACGGTCATCGACGCCTGTACGTCGTTCACCAACTGGACGGCGTCGTTCCTGGGGCTCACTGCGACGTCTTCGGGGTCGACGGGCGGCTACGTCTACGGGCAGGGCACGAAGGCCAGCAGCGCAGCGATCGCCCTCTCTCGAAACTTCCCCACTCCAGCCTCGATGGGCGGCGACACGTACCTCCGTATCACCGTCCAGGCGTCTCATGCGGGGACCTACAGCGCCTACTACGAAGCGCACTCGACTTCGGGCCAGTATCCGCTGACCCTCGCAGCGACTAGGACGTCCTCAATCGCGGGCGCCGTTGACCACTACTACTACGCCCCGGTTGTCGGAGGCGGAACCTTCACGAATCTGCTGGTCTACATCGAGATCCCGAGCGGCGGCAGCGCGACCGCCTTCCTCCGCGTCCACGAGGTCGCCCGCACCAGCAGCATCCCGGCGGGCCGCCAGCAGAGTCGAACGGCGTCGGTCGGCGGGTCCGCGCCCACCCAGGCGGCGATTCGCGTCTACGACTCGTCCGCCCTGGGGGCCGACGTGCTCGTTTACACGTCCCGAAACACGGCTTGGCAGGTTGCGATGCGGACCTACCGCACCATGAGCGCCACCGTAACGGCAGACACGGCGATGGTGTCAGGGGCGCGCAACGACCTGAGTACGCCCATGCATTTCGAGATCCCGGCGGACGTGTTCACCAGGGGAACCTACGCGCTGGTTGCGCGGATGAACGTCACTGCCGCGGCTACCCTTCCGTGGACTGTCGGCGGTATCGCCGCCAGTGGGGCGTCGTTCTTCTCCGTGAAGCAGGCCGGGTCGGCGTCACTTTCCACCACGTCCGGCTACCAGATCATCCCCCTAGGCACCGTAACGCTTCCGACGCTCGACGTAGAGGGCGATCAGAGGGTCAAAGTGGAGTTCGTAACGGCAACCGCGTCCATCACGGTTGACGAGGTGTGGCTGTTCAGCCTCGACGACGGCGCTCTTACGTGGGTCAAGAATCCATACCACGGCGTCGAGTCGCTGACCTGGGTCGAGATCCGCTCGCCCGAGCTCGGCGCGGCTCGCCCGAGCGTCTGGGGCGGCAAGTTGACGAACCGCTCCGACGGCGTGTGCATCGACCTGTTCTGCGAATCGTTCGGGTCGCACCGGTTCAGCCCAGGCGAGATGCAGATCTTCACCGTCTGCACCAGTACGGAGACCGCCAAGTCCGAGATCGAGTTTTACCCGCGCTACCACTCCCACGTCCAGGACGACTGATGCGGCGCACCGTTACCCGACCCGAGATCAGGGTCGGGGGGTTCTGGCTGTCCGGGATCTTCCCCAATTGGGGCGGGCTGCACCACCAGACGCGGGAGAACGGCGACTGGCAGGCGTCGTGGACCGCCATCCTCAAGCCCGGACAGCGGCACCCGGCGATCGTCCACGGCGCACCCGTCGAGGTGATGCTCGGCCCTGTTCGCGTGTTCGCCGGGACGCTCACCGAACCCAACTGGGATTCCGGCGAGATGGTCGCTATCGGCGCCTGCCGAGAAGGCGAGAACGCGCCGGCGCTGACCGAGACCGGGCTCGCCACCACGAAGCCCAACACGGCGGTCGACGCGGCCATCGCCCGCGGGGTCCTGTCGTGGACGCGGGTCGGCAACTTCGGCACCACCCCCGTCGGCGAGGACGACGACCAGGGCGGGCTCTACACCGTCCAGTCGATCCTCGACGCGTGGGCTGAGGAGAACTTGTCGGGCTGGCGAGTCGACCGCGACCGCCGGCTCATCATCGACGCCCCCACCGAGACTGACCCTCAGTGGTACGTCGTCCCCGGCTCCGGCGAACTGGGGCAGGCTGACGACGAGCGCGTCGACCGGATCTTCGTGCGCTACGTCTCCACCACCAGCGGCCGACTCGCCACCGCCTCCTACCCGGCGTCCTCCGTCGTCGGCGGGGTCGAGCAGACGATGGACGTCACCGACCGCGGGCGCATGACCTCCACGAAGGCGACCAACATCGCCCGCGCCGAATGGGAGAAGCTGCAGGGCCGCTCCGGCTGGACGAACGGCCTCACCCTCACCAACGGGCAGGTCACCACCAAGGGCGACATCCCCGCGAACCTCGCGCTCATCAAGGCCGGTGACGCGGTCCGGCTCCTCGGCGTGCGCGACCCCCGCGGCATCGCCTCCAACCTCGACGTCGTCATCGGTGACACCGACTACGACTGGGAGGAAGACACCATCCAGATCAACCCGCGTGGCATGGCCGCCCGGGATGAGGAGTCGGTGCTCGAGCAGGCCCAGCAGATCGCGGCCAGCGCATCCAAGCAGGCGGCGGCTGCCAAGTCCCTCGCCAGTCGCAACGGGCGACTGCTGTCCGGCTCCGTCGACGTCACCGTGTCCGCCTCCGACAACGGCTCGGCGAACATCTCGTTCCCCGCCGGCGTGTTCACCACCGCGCCGAGCGTCGTTGGCATCGCGTCGAACAGCCTCTACAACGTCGCCGTCTCCAGCATCACCACCACCGCGGCCACCATCACGGTCCGGCACATCAACGCCACCGTCACGACGGCCACCCCGACCGTCTACTGGATCGCTGCCCAGCAGTAGAGGAGCCACCGTTGACCACCACGCACACGCTGACTGGGACGCTGCTCGACCTGCCGGGAGTGGCCGACACCCGCCGCATCGTCTCCGCTGTCGTCTCCACCAACCTCGGCCGGTTCGCGCTCGTCGACCTCGACAACAACGACGTGCGGCTCCCCAACCCGACGCGGCTCACCGTCAACGCCGACGGCTCGTTCTCCGTCGACCTTATCGCCACCGACTCCGCAGGCATCAACGTCCCCAACGACCTGCGCTACAACGTCACTGTCACTTACAAGGACGACCAGGGCGTCAAGCGCACGTGGTCGAGCGGGTACTTCGAGCTGACCGCGAACCGCGATCTGTCCGACGTCGCCAACACCGATGCGGTCGCCAACGTCTCCGAGGCCGCGACGGTCGTCAACACCCTCGTCCTGCAGGCGCTCGAGGACAACGTGCCGGGAATCGAGCTCGGATCAGCCGAGCGCGAGACCACGTTCACCTCCTCCGCCAATGCCGACATCCCCGGCCTGTCGATCACTGTCACCGGAACAGGGCGGCCGCTCTACGTGGATTTCTTCTGCGACAGCGTCTACCACTCCGTCGCGAACACGCTCGTCGCCGCTCGGATCAGGAAGAACGGGGTGCAGGTCGCGGAAGGTCGGGAGTTCTCTCCGGTCACCAACGCCGGCCCGTTCATGTTCGTTCGCCATCGCGAGACCTTGGCCGTCGGCCAGTCCGCCACCTACACCGTGCAGGCGTTCCAAGGCGCTGCAGGCACGATGACCTTCGCAGCCGCAGCCAACGCCAAGATGTTCTTCACGGCGGTCGCTCGCTGATGCTCGCCACGTCCAGCAGCGCGGGTGAGGCCCGCTATGTCGCTGCCGAGTGGGACGTCGTCATGCAGACCACGTCCCGCCTGCGTCGGCCGCCGCTGGTGTGGTGCCACGGCAACAACGGGACCGCGCTGGCCGACCACCTCGGATACGGCTCGGCTATGCGGATCCTCGCTCAGCGGTACACCGTGATCGCCGCCGACCTCGGCTTCAACACGTGGGGCAACGACCTCGGCATCACCCGCGTCGGCCAGGCGCTCGACTACCTCGTCACCGCGTGGGGCGTCGGCGGTCGCGCCGTGCTCGTCGGGGCCAGCATGGGCAACGCGGTCGCCATGAACTACGCCGTTCGGTTCCCTGAGCGCATCAAGGCCGTCGCCGGGGTCATCCCCGTCGTCGACCTCAACGCGCCGCCGGAGAACCCCGCGAAGGCCAGCCTCGACGCCGCCTACCCGCCGGCGTACAGCGACGCCCAGTACGGCGACCACAACCCGCTGCTGTTCGCCGACGAGCTGCCCGCCGACATGCCGATCGGGCTGTGGACGTCGAGCAACGACCCACTGGCCTACCCCTCGACCGCGACGGCGTTCGTCGCGGCCCGACCCCAGACGTTGCGCGTCGACATCGGTGCGCTCGGACACTCCGGCGTCAACGTCGCCGCACCGTCGGTGGCCGACTGGCTCGCCACCGTCGCCTGACCTGCTTCCGAGGAGACACATCACATGGCCCTCCCTCCCGGCATCCAGACATGCACGGTCAACTACGGCCGAGTCCACGCCTCTCTCGGGTCTGACGCCACGCTCCTCGGCGCCACCGTCGCGACCGATCGTGTGCTCGTGTGGAGCGTGACCGGGGACGCGCTTTTCCCCATGCCGGACGCTTTGGTCATCGCAGACGGAGTCGCCACCGGGGAAGTCCCTTTCGTTGACCAAGGCGGGTTCGTTGACTCGTCCGGTCAGGCGATCACGGGTTGGGCGTACATCCTCGATGCGGCGCTCAAGTTCCCCGACGGTCGTCGTAGCCGGGTCCGCAAGGTGTTCCAAGTGTTCGTGGGCCAGGACAACATCGATCTCGACCTTGTGCCGGACGGCGAGATCACTGACCCCGTTGTTGCGCCGGCTGTCACGGTCACGTCGGTCATCGGCATCACGGGTGCGGTCGGCGGCGAGGCCCTGGCTGAAGCTCTCGAGCCGTTCCTTCCCGGCGGCGGTGAGGGTGAGGTGCAGTCGGTCAACGGCAAGGCGGGCGCTGTCGTGCTCGACGCGACCGACGTCGGCGCCAAGCCCGACACCTACGTCCCCTCGTGGACCGAGGTCACGGGGAAGCCGACGTTCTCCACGGTCGCCACCTCGGGTTCTTACGCGGACCTGTCGAACAAGCCGACCATCCCCACGACACCGGGTGACATCGGTGCGGCTACGGCTGCTCAGGGTGCTCTAGCGGACAGCGCCGTCCAGCCCAGCGACCTCTCAACCGTCGCAACGTCCGGCGCCTACACCGACCTGTCCGGGCGGCCGACGCTCGGCACCGCGGCGAGCTCAGACACCACCGCATTTGCGACCGCGGCGCAGGGAGCGAAGGCTGACACCGCCGTCCAGCCGGGCAGCCTGTCCACCGTCGCCACCACCGGCGCCTACACGGACCTGTCGGGACGTCCCACTCTGGGGTCGGCCGCGAGCGCGGACGCGTCGTCGTTCGCCACCGCAGCGCAGGGCGCGAAGGCGGACACGGCCGTCCAGCCCAACGCGCTCTCCCCTGTTGCTACCTCGGGTGCATACGGCGACCTCACGGGCCGCCCGACCCTGGGGACTGCGGCTGCCGCCAACGCCAGCGACTTCGCTACCGCAGCGCAGGGCGCGACCGCCGACACCGCCATGCAGCCCGGCGACGCCGTCGCCCAGTCCCGCGACGGCTCCGCGGTCATGTGGTCGACCAGCTTCACCGGCACCCTCGACTCCAGCGCCACCGAGTCGATCGCCGAGAACGCCATCAACGGTGTCGTGCGGTCCTGGCTCAACGAATGGGGTGGCATGCGGGGCCGCAACCCCTACCCTGCCTATGCCGACGCCCTCGCACGCGCCATCGTCGAGACCGGCGACTACACCGGCACCGGAGGTGGCGGCGGCAACGCCTTCGAGATCGTCGACCGTCGCCTCCCCGCAGGCGTCGGCCGGCAGCGGTGGGGACGCCGCTGGGAAGACGGCACCCTCATCCGCAACGGCCTCGAGATGGCCGACGCCATCGTGCTCGGTGCGGCGGACCCGGTGCCCACCGACCTGCCCGCCGGCACCCTCATCGCACGACCCCAGGCGTAACCGTGGCGACCCTGTTCGAGTGGAACGACGGCACCGCTCCCACCACCGCCGGGTCATCGGTCACGGTCGACAACACCGTCGGCTACCCGGCCACCCCTGGCCTCCTCATCCAGCAGGGCGCCCTGCAGGTCGCCGTCGCCCGCTGGGACTTCACAGCACAGGCCACCCTCGCGCTCCGCTTCTACCTCCACACCCCCGCCGCGTGGCCGAGCGCCGCGCAGGCCATCGCCGCGTTCAAGGTCGGCGGCACCTCCGTTGTTGCACAGTTCGCGTTCGCCGGCACTGGGGCGCCTGGGCAGGTGCGACTTGTGCGGACCGGCGGCACCACCGTCGTCCAGTCCGCGAACGGCACCATCGCAGTCGACACCACCTACCGCGTCGAGTTGCAGCTCGACACCGCCGGCAGCCGCGCCCGCACAGCCGTGTTCCCGATCGAGTCCGACACTCCGGCGTGGGACTCCGGCTGGCAGACGCACACCAACTTCGCCGTCTCCCCCAGCCGCGTCGAGGTGGGAAGCGTCAACGCCAACCCGACCGTCGGCACGTACTGGGTGGACACCATTCTCGGCACCGACAGCGCCGCCGACTGGATCGGACGGGCGCCCGGAGACGGTGCCGGCCCGTCGTTCGGGATGGCGCTGACCATCTGGAACGGCACAAGTGAAGTGCCCGCGATCCTCACCTACTGGGACGGCGCCACCGAGACGCCATACACGCTCGACACCGCCTGAGCCCTCCCAGGCGGGGCGACCTGGGGACAGGCCGCCCCTGACCCGCTGACGCGACCTCACCGCGCCGACGGGCTGCAGGAGGAATTACCGCAAGTCTCGGCCGACGCGCCAGACCCGATCGCGAATGGGGACAACGCGATGCAACAGGACCCGACGTTGGGCGAAGTCATCCGACGCCTCGACGAGATCGTCGAGCGGCAGGAACGGATGCTCGACCGGATGGACCGCGACCGCGTGGAAGCGGCCAAGACCTACGTCCGCCAGGACGTCTACAGCGCCGAACGCCAGGTCGTAGAAGCCAACGTCGCCGATGTCCGCACCGACATCGCCGCCCTCGACGCGAAGTTCGAGAACGCCGAGACGAAGCGCCGCGGCTACACCATGTGGCTCGGCACCCTCTCCGTGACTGTGCTCCTGGGCGTCGCCGGTCTGCTCGTGACGATCCTGCAGGGGTGAGGTAGTCGTGTCTCGGTTCAGGTTCCGACCGTCCGATCGGGCGATGCAGGTCGGCAAGTGGCTGCTGATCGTCCTGTTCACCGTGGTCGCCATCTTCGCTGTCGGCACCGCGGTCGTGGTGTCTCAGGAGAACGACGAGCTGCAGCAGCGTGACGCGGAGTCGATCGCTGACCGGCGAGGACTCCACGAGGACGCGGAACGGCTGCGCGAGGAGACCCGCGAGCTCCGTCAGCGCCAACGTGCCCTCGCCCGCTACGTGCGCACTCTGGGCGGGGATCCGGGTGACGTGTCGATCGACAAGGGTGGCGACACGGTGATCGTGCCCGGGCCGCAGGGTCCGCGGGGTCCAGTCGGCCCCCAGGGCCCGCGCGGCTTCGACGGGGTCGACGGACGCAGCGGCAGCGACGGCGCGAACGGGTCCGACGGCGCCCGCGGTCCCACTGGCCCACAAGGTCCGCCCGGACCCCAAGGCCCCCCGGGGCCTGCCGGCCCCGCCGGTCCGCAAGGCCCCAAGGGCGACCCGGGCGAGACGCCTGATCTCAGTGCCTACGCGACCCAGGAGTGGGTGATCGGCCTTCTCCAAGCGCTCGGCTGCCAGGTCAACGCCGAGCCCGTCGTCACCTGCACCATCACCGGCCGACCGTAGGAGAACCAGTGGCCCTCAACGACCTCGCCGCCGCAGCCCGCAAGTCCGGGTTGCGCGTCGTCGAACTTCCCGGCTGGAAGAAGCGCGGCCGACCGGCATCCTCAGGCGGCTTCAACCCGCGCGGAGTGCTCTGCCACCACACGGGCGGCGAGTCCGACGGCCGCGACTACGTGGAGTGGATGGCCTATCAGGGTCGCGCCGACCTCCCCGCCCCGCTCTGCCAGCTCGCCCTCTCCCGCAGCGGCATCGTGTACGTCGTCGCCGGCGGACGTGCCAACCACGGCGGCACCGCGAAGAAGACCGGCCCCATGCCCGCGGGTGACGCCAACTACCTCTACGTCGGCATCGAGGCGATGAACACCGGCTCCGAGGGCTGGGGAACCAAGGGTGAGGACGCCGCCGGCAACACCATCACCCAGGGCGAGGCATACGCCCGTCTCTGCGCCGCTCTCTGCGACCACTACGGCTGGCCCGCGAGCCACGTCCGGGCACACCGCGAAACGTCCGTCACGGGCAAGTGGGATCCGGGCGGCCTCGACATGGACACCTTCCGCGCTCGGGTCGCGGACCTCATCCCGACGATCGGAGAAGACGACATGCCCGCCTATAAGAACTGGCCCAAGGAAGACCGCGACGCCCTGGTGACCGACGTCGCTGACGCCGTGGTGAAGAAGCTGCTCGAGACCGACCTGTACCCGCAGCAGAATAAGGTCGACCAGACCGTGCGGCAGGCCCTCAAGGGCAAGAAGCCCGAGCGAGGCTGACGTGCGACCGGCAAGGGGCGACTGGTCGATCTTCCGGCCAGGCTGCTGGAACATCGGCGCTGCCAAGCGGCTGCCCGAGGCTGCGGAAGGGCTCGATGCGCTCGGGCTCAACGAGGCTGCCGACCAGTACGGGCACGGCAAGATGATCGACCAGGCACGTGCAGCCGGGTACCGCATCATCACCGGGTCGAAGCCAGGACAGCCTGCGACACCGCTCGCATGGAACCCGCTCACGTTGCGGCGGATCAAGGTCAAGCGGTACCTGCTCGCCGAACGGCAGTACGTCGGCCCTGGTGCCGGACCGGACGTGATGCGCACCAAGTGGGCGATCGGCGGGAAGTTCGAACACCTCGAGACCCGCCGCCGGTTCTGGATCTTCGCCGTCCACTACGTCGCCACCCAGGGCAAGCCGCGCCGTCGTCGGGTCGCGATCCACATGACGAACCGGCTGCGACTGCTCGACAAGCGGCTGCGTCGGGCGATGTGGGTGCTGGGCGACTTCAACGCCAAGCCGAGCAGCCCCACGGTCGGCGGCCTGCGTCGGGCCGGGTGGCGCATCAACCACGCCGCGGGCCGGATCCTGCGCACCCATCGGCGCCGAACGATCGACTACATCGCGTGGGTGCCGCGGCCGTGGATCCAGTTCCTCCACCACGAGTCGCACGAGACCGGCTCGGACCACAACCTCGTCGTCGCCGACTTCGCCATCAAGCCCAAGAGAAGGAAGAACCGATGAACCCGCTCGACAACCTGCCCCAGGTCCGCAAGGTACTCTACGTCATCCAGTGGGTGCTCAACGGGGTCGCCACCGTCCTCGGCGCCTACTTCGCTGCCGTCGGCCGCGACATCGACCGGCTGCCCGAGTGGTACGTCGTCAGCCTCGCCGTGCTGCCCGTGCTATGGACATACCTCGGCATCACGGCCAGCAAGAACACGCCGGCACCCTGACGCACCACCGAGCACCGCCCCGCTCGGGTTGGGTGCGGACCGCCCCCGTCTGGCTACGCGCCGGACGGGGGCGGTTTCGTGCGTCTAGGGCCGCCACTCCTCGCGGTATCCGGGTCGGTCGGCGTAGGCGGTCGCGAGGGCGCGGAGGGTAGGGCAGGGCCACGCGACGGGGGAGTCGTCGACCGAGCCGCACTCCGCGCAAGCGACGATCGTGCCGTAGGTCATCTGCTGCGGCGTGTCGTAGGCGTCGTGCAGCTCCACGATCTGCCGGTGGGCCGCGCAGAGGTCGAGGACGCGCTCTGCGCCGACCGACACGCTTGGGCCGCCGCTGTCGTAGCCGGCGAAGAATCTCCGATCCTCACCCTCGACGGGCTGGCCCACGTCTTCGCCTATGCGGACGCGCCAGGCGGCCACCTCCAGCGCCACCTCCTCGTCGGCCGCGATCTGGTCGAGCAGCCAGGAGGAGAGGGTGGTCGTGGTGGTCATGCGGCGTCCCGAAGGTCGGTGCCGAACTCCCAGAACTTGACCGACATGGTGTTTTCGACCGCGTGGCGCAGCGCCTCGATCTCGGTGGCAAAGATCCGGACGCCGGACATGTCGGAGTAGTAGGCGGCCCAGACGCCTCGCTCGCTATCGTTGCTCATGGCGGTTGGCTCCTATCAGCCGATCGTCTGCCCCGGCGCTCTGACCAGCGTCGGGGCGCTTGTGTTTAGGGTACGCCTCAGCGCCGACGCAGGTCCCGGATCCGCTCCCGCAGCCGCTCGATCCGCGCCTGCTTCCGGTCGATGATCCGCTGCTTGCTCTCGAGGCGGTCGTCGTACACGCGACGGACCCACTGGACGTGCCACCGCTCCGCCTGCCACAACGCGCGCTCCTCCTCGGCGGTGCCCAGCGGCCGGTAGCGCTCACGGTCCGAGCAGCCCTCACGCTGACGCTCGCCACGATCGAGGGGGCGCTTCGAGATCGACCACGACGACTCCCACTTGAAGCGGTGCTCGCCCTCGTAGGACGCGACGGCGACGACACGGCTGCGGAGACCGAAGACGCAGTCGAAGTCGAACTCGGTATCGGCCGACTCAAGGACGAGTTCGGGCTCCGGCGACTCGTCCTCTGCGGTCGCTGGGCCGACGATGCTCACGGCGAGAACGGCCGCCACGATGGCGGCGAGGAGGCGGATAGGCTTACGCATGGGTTCACTCCCTTGTCGAGTGGATCAAGGCCCCGATTGTCACCCTGCACGGTGACGGTTGGGGCCGC
>JAPSKJ010000588.1 GCA_031177735.1 Nocardioides sp. | reverse complement strand
TCGGTGGACAGCGGGCCGGGCCACGCGCCGAGGCCGCCGTTGAGGAGGCGCACGTCGGCGTGGCCGGCCCAGCGCAGCAGCCACCACGCACGGGCAGCGGCCTGGTTGCCGTTGTCGTCGTAGGCGACCACGAGCCGGCCGGGGGAGACGCCCCAGCGGCGAGCGGTCTCCTGGAACGACTCCGGCGTGGGCAGCGGGTGGCGGCCCTCGGTCGCCGGGCCGTGACCGGCGAGATCCGCCTCCAGGTCGACGAAGACCGCGCCGGGGAGGTGGCCGGCGGCGTACTCCTGGCGGCCGGGCGGGCCGCCCAGCTTCCATCGGACGTCGAGCACGACCGGCGGCTCGTCGGAGGCGAGCAGGCCGGCGAGGCTGGTGGCATCGATGAGGACCGTCACGGTGCCGACACTAGGGCGTGAGGAGCCCGGAGTGCGCTCCGTGGAGCGCTGGCTGGTCCCCGACAAGCCGAAAGGCGAGACGCGCGCCCGGCCGCAGGCGGATGATGCCCAGCGTGGACGACACCGACTACACCCGGGCGCTGCTGGCGATCCTGACCACTCGCGAACCGCCGCCCGGGAGCCCGACGGATCAGTACGGCACGTCGGCCGACGGCATCGACCGGTATGACGGGTTCGGCAGGGACGTGCTGGTCGAGTCGCTGGACATCGTGGAGGGCGAGCACGGCGCCGAGCTCGAGGTGGCCTTCTCGCTCGTGCTGCCGGACGACGGCTCGCCGCGGGTTCCGCCACGGGGCACGGTGCGCCTGCCGTTCGATCCGACCTGGCGGGAGCTGAGCGGCTACGGCGAGCCCGCCGCCTACGCACCGCAGGTGGCCCGTCGCGTCGAGAGGGCCGCCCACCAGCACGTGCTGCGCCATCGAGCCGGCGACGCCTGGGTGAGGGGGCGGGAGGAGATGCTTGCCGCGCTGCCCGATCGAGCCACGCAATGGCGGCTCCTCCACGATGGTCTGGCGGCGGAGGGTCACGTCACTGAGTTGTCACCGGGCAGGCTCGAGGTGCGCCTGCGGCACAGCGACAGCGTCGTGACCGTCGTGGTGACTCCTGAGCAGTGGGAGCAGGTGCTGGCCTTCGAGGCGAGCGACGACGTACCCCTCTACTTCGTCGAGCTGTTCAACGCCCACGACGCGGAGGAGCGCTTCGTGGTCTTCTGGGACGACACGCTCGTGCTGTCCATCCGCGAGGAGCTCCCTCCCGTGCGAGGCGGGGCGCTCCGGCGGCGGAGGACGGTGCTGCGCTCCGAGCCGCCCGATGCGGACGTCGCGTGGCACGCCTTCCACCCGGACGGGCCGCGCGGCGATCGGCCCGGCGACTGACCGACCCCTCAGTCGGGGAGCTCGACCGGCACGGCGATGACGTCGACGAGGGCACCGTTGCGGAGCACGGTGATCTCCAGAGGGCGCCCGATGGCGGTGGAGAAGAGCCGCTTCTGCAGCGACTGGGCGTCGCCGAGGGGTTCGCCGTCGACCGCGAGCACGACGTCGCCGG
>JAPSKJ010000587.1 GCA_031177735.1 Nocardioides sp. | reverse complement strand
GAAGGCCTGGTCATCGCGATCGAGCCGTGGTTCCTGCACACCACCGACGAGATCTACACCGACAAGGACGGCTGGACGCTGCGCAGCGCCGACGGCTCCCGGGGCGCGCACATGGAGCACACCGTCGCGATCACCGCCGATGGGCCGCTCATCCTCACCGACCGCTCGTTCGCGGGCTGACCACCGGCCGATCACGGCCCCTGACGGAACCAGCCCTCGGTCGGCCCGGGTGGCAGCTCGGCTCGCTCCGCCGCCCGCAGCATCCCGATCCGCTCGATCCAGCTCATCCCCTCGGACCACGCGGCGCGCAGCGATACCTCGCCGTCCGGGGCCACCACCTTGAGCAGCACCACCGCACTGGTGACGAGCTCGTCGTCGGCGACGCGCTGGGTCACACCCAACGCATCGATCAGTCCGCCCAAGGGCTGCCTCTGCATGTCGCTCCCGAGTAAGTCGTGGACCGCGATTCCCACAGGGTCGGTACCCACCGCTTCCGGTGCCCTACCTCGATTCGGGCGCCGAGGTTGCGGCGGCCCCCACCGTGGCTCGGCGCGACCGGCCGGGACCACCTTTCCGGGACGGAGCGCCGCGTCCTGGGTCGTTCGTACCAACCAGCACAGCCCGGACGGGTCAATCTGCCGAAAAGCCTTGCGCTGCGGCGCGCGCGGACTACAGTTCTTCTTGTTGAACCGCTGGTGACCCGAGACGCCAGCGGTTCAACTCATTTCCGGGGCACCTCACGCCTCGTCGGAGGCGAAGTCCTCGTTGTGCGTCCCGGGCCGCGGAGCCCACGGCAGCTCCTTCGCCGGGCGTACGACGATCAGCCGGTCACCGCGCGCGAGCTGGGTGACGACCGGGTCGAAGTAGCGGAACACCCGCTCGTCGCGCACGACGGCGATCACCTGGTCGGGTAGCGACTGCGGCTGCTTGCCGACCTCGGAGACCAACAGCTCACGCTCGGCGACCTCGAGACCGTCCCCGTAGGTGAGCAGGTCCTCCATCACCGAGCCGAGCGTCGGGCTCAGCGAGGAGAGTCCGAGCAGGCGGCCGACGGCGTCGGAGGAGGTGATGACGGAGTTGGCGCCGGACTGCTTCATGAGCGGGGCGTTCTCGTGCTCCCGCGCCGCGGCGACGATCCAGGCGTCCGGGTTGAGCTGGCGCACCGTCAGGGTGGTGAGCACGTTGGAGTCGTCGCGGTTGGTCGTGATGATCACCTGGTCGGCACGGTCGACGCCGGCGCGCCGCAGCACCTCGCGCCGGGTGGCGTCCCCGGTGACCACGGCCAGGCCGTCGGCGTGTGCGTCCTGGAGCGCGGCGGCGCTCGGGTCGACGACGACGATGTTCTCGCGGTCCTGACCGTTGTTGACGAGCGTGTCGACCGCGCTGCGGCCCTTGGTGCCGTAACCGACGACGACGACGTGGTGGCCCATGTGCTTCCTCCAACGGGAGATCCGGATGAGCTCGCGGCCGCGGGTCGCGAGCACCTCGAGGGTGGTGCCGAT
>JAPSKJ010000586.1 GCA_031177735.1 Nocardioides sp. | reverse complement strand
CCGGTCCGCTCATCGGGCGACCTCGAGCGCGTAACCCACACCGTGGACCGTCCGGATCAGCTCGCTACCCACCTTGGCGCGCAGCCCCTTGACGTGGCTGTCGACGGTGCGGGTGCCTGAGGCGCCGGGCCACCCCCACACCTCGGCGAGCAGCTTCTCGCGGGTGACGACCGCGCCCGGCTGGGCGGCCAGGCACAGCAGGAGGTCGAACTCCGTGGGCGTCAACCGCACCTCCTCGCCGTCGCGCCAGACCCGTCGGGCAGCGGCATCGACGGTGAGGCCGCCGAGGTCGAGCGCCTTGCGGCCGGCCAGCTCGGTGGCCCGCTCGACGCGGCGCAGCAGGGCCGCGACGCGGGCGACCAGCTCGCGCATGCGGAACGGCTTGGTGAGGTAGTCGTCGGCCCCGACCGCGAGGCCGACCAGCACGTCGGCCTCGTCGGCCCGGGCGGTGAGCATGAGCACCGGCACCGGACGGTCGGCCTGGATCCGCCGGCACACCTCGTGGCCGTCGTAGCCCGGCAGCATCACGTCGAGCACGATCAGGTCGGGCGAGTGCTCGGTGAAGGCCGCCACCGCGCCCGGTCCGTCGAACGCGCGGACCACCTCATAGCCCTCCGCCTCGAGGCGGTCGGACACGGCCTGGTTGATGACCGGCTCGTCCTCGACCACGAGGACGCGACGGCGTGCGGTGCTCATGCTCGAAGGCTACGAGCGCGAGCGGTCGGAGAGCGCGGACGTGGTGTGCAGGTTGTGTGAAGGCAGGCCGCCGGGGCGGTGGGTCGCCTCACACCTGGTGGACGTAGTGCTCGAGCTGCTCGCGCTCGAAGGTGAGCTGGTCGATGCGGTGCTTGACCAGGTCGCCGATGCTGACGATGCCGACCAGGGTGCCGTCGGCGCAGACCGGGAGATGGCGGATCCGCCGGTTGCTCATCATCGCCATCACCTCGTCGAGGGTGTGCTCAGGGGCGCAGGTGACGACGTCGCTGGTCATGATCGAGCCGACCGGCGCGGTGAGGATGTCGGGGGCGTCGTGGAGCCGCCGGACCACGTCGCGCTCGCTGACGATCCCCTCCACGGACGCGCCGTCGGAGGAGACCACGCAAGCGCCGATGTTGTGCTCGGCGAGGAGGCTCAGGAGGTCTCGGACCGAGGAGGTGGCCGGCACGGTCACCACCCCGGTCGCAGCCTTGCGGGCGAGGATGTCGGCGATCTGCATGCTGGTGACGCTAGACCCGACCGCGCCGCTTCACAATGGCGCAAGCGGCCGCTACCCAGGTTGGGGGCCGGTCAGGTCAGCTCGCCGGGCTGGGTGCGCCGCAGCGGGGTGACCGAACCCGGGCCGGTGCGCGGCCAGTCGGGGTCGCCCCCGTCGTCGGGCAAGGTCCCGAGGAAGGACAGCACCACGTCGTGGAGGTGACCGTTGGTGGCGACCGCGTTGTTGCCCCACGGGCCGGGGGCGCCGTCGAGCGAGGTGAAGGTGCCGCCCGCCTCGGTCACGATCGGCACC
>JAPSKJ010000585.1 GCA_031177735.1 Nocardioides sp. | reverse complement strand
AGTTCATGGTCCTCGAGCCCGGCGACCTGATCAACACCGGCACCCCCGCCGGCGTCGCGCTCGGACTGCCGGACACGCCCTACCTGCGCGCCGGCGACGTCGTCGAGCTCGAGATCACCGGCCTCGGCCGCTCCCGCCAGCACGTGGCACAGGCGGCCCGATGAGCGCCGAGTACGACGGCCTGGTCGCCGCGGTCACCGGAGGCGGTGACGGCATCGGGCTGGCGGTCGCCGAGGAGCTCGCCGCGCGGGGCGCCCGCGTCGCGGCGCTGGACCTCGACCCCTCGCACGTCGCAGACGGCATCCTCGGGGTGCGCTGCGACGTGACCGATCGCGCCTCGGTCGACGCCGCCGTCGCGACGGTCGTCGAGCAGCTCGGTGCTCTCGACGTCCTGGTCAACAACGCCGGCATCAGCGCCGTCGGCACGGTGGAGGAGCTCAGTGACGACGACTGGCACCGCGTGCTGGACGTCAACGTCGTCGGCGTCGCCCGGGTCACTGCCGCGGCGCTTCCGCACCTGCGCCGCTCCGAGCACCCGGCGGTGGTCAACATGTGCTCCATCGGTGCGCTCAACGGCCTGCCGCAGCGGGCGCTCTACAACGCCTCCAAGGGCGCCGTGCTGGCCCTGACCTACGCGATGGCGACCGACTACGTGGGCGAGGGGATCCGGGTCAACTGCGTCTCGCCCGGCACCGTCCACACCGGCTTCGTCGACCGGATGCTCGCGAAGTTCCCCGATCCGGCCGCGGAGAAGGCGGCCCTCGACGCCCGGCAGGCGACCGGACGGATGGTCAGCCCGCAGGAGGTCGCCGACGCGGTCGCCTACCTCGCCAGCCCGCGCTCGGGGTCGACCACCGGCACGGCCCTCGACGTCGACGGCGGGGTGACCCACCTCCGGGTCCGCCCGGTCCAGCGGACGAAGGAGGAGTCATGAGCGGCCTGCCGCTCGACGGCATCACGGTCCTCGACTTCAGCCAGTTCCTCGCAGGGCCGGTCGCCGCGCTGCGGCTCGCCGACCTCGGCGCGCGGGTGATCAAGATCGAGCGGCCCGGCGGTGGTGACCTCGGCCGTCAGCTCGCCTTCGGCGGCCGGATGGCCGGCGACTCCTCGATGTCGTTCCACGCGATGAACCGCAACAAGGAGAGCGTCACCGCCGACCTGAAGGACCCGGCTGACCTGGCGCTCGTGCGCTCGCTGGTCGCCGAGGCCGACGTCGTGATCGAGAACTTCCGGCCCGGTGTCATGAAGCGGATCGGCCTGGACTACGAGTCGGTCCGCGAGCTCAACCCCGCCATCGTCTACGGCAGCGTGAGCGGGTACGGCGACTCCGGCCCGTTCCGCGAGCGCCCCGGCCAGGACCTGCTCGCCCAGGCCATCGCCGGACTGCCGTGGCTCAACGGCTCCCGCGAGGACCCGCCCGTCCCGGTCGGGCTCGCGATCGCCGACCACCTCGCCAGCTGCCACCTCGCGCAGGGCGTCACCGCCCTGCTGGTCCGTCGCTTCCGCAC
>JAPSKJ010000584.1 GCA_031177735.1 Nocardioides sp. | reverse complement strand
CCGCGCAGGCGGGACATCCGCCGGGCCGAGTCGCCGGACTGCGTGAAGGCGATGAGGTACTTCGCGCCCACCCGCTCGGCGACCTCCTCGGCGGCCTTGGCGATCACGCCGCCCTTGGTGCGGGGGTTCCACGCGATCCGGTTGAGGCCGGCGGTCTCCAGGGCGTGCAGCTCGGTGGCCTGCACGATGCGCGCCATCGTCTCGACGGTGTGCACGGGATACTCCCCCACACTCGTCTCGCCCGACAGCATCACCGCGTCCGCACCGTCGAGGACGGCGTTGGCGACGTCGGAGGTCTCGGCACGGGTCGGCTGCGGGTTGCCGATCATCGACTCCAGCATCTGGGTCGCGACGATGACCGGCTTCGCGTTGAGCCGAGCCTTCTCGACGATCCTCTTCTGGAGGAACGGGACCTCCTCGAGCGGGCACTCCACGCCGAGGTCGCCGCGGGCGACCATGAAGCCGTCGAACGCCTCGATGACCTCGTCGAGGTTGTCGATCGCCTGGGGCTTCTCGATCTTGGCGATGACGGGCACGGTGACACCGACCTCGCGCATGATCTTGCGGACGTCCTCCGCGTCGGCGGCGTTGCGGACGAACGAGAGCGCGATGAAGTCGACGGAGAGGCCCAGCGCGAACTTGAGGTCCTCGACGTCCTTGTCCGACAGCGCCGGCACCGACACCGCGACGCCGGGCAGGTTGATGCCCTTGTGGTTGCTGACCGGGCCGCCGACCAGCACCTCGGTGTGGACGTCCGGGCCCTCGACCCCGGTGACCCGCAGCCGGATCTTGCCGTCGTCGATGAGCAGCGGGTCGCCGATCTTCACGTCGCCGGGCAGGCCCTTGTACGTCGTGCCGCAGACGGTGTCGTCGCCGACCACGTCACGCGTGGTGATCGTCCACGACTGGCCGCGGTGGATCACCCACTTGCTGCCGTCGGGGCGCTCGGCGAAGGTCTCCAGCCGGATCTTCGGGCCCTGCAGGTCGGCCAGGATGCCGACGCCGCGGCCGGTGGCGTCAGCCGCCTCCCGGACCAGCCGGTAGTTCTCGGCGTGGTCGGCGTGGGTGCCGTGACTCATGTTGAGCCGGGCGACGTCCATGCCGGCGTAGACCAGCTCCCGGATACGTCGCTCGGAGGATGTCGCCGGACCCAGGGTGCACACGATCTTCGCTCGCCTCACGTCCCCAGCCTACCGAGGTTGGATCGATCAAACGTGCAAAGGGTCCGAAATCGCGAACGAGCCCGGAGCCGCACGCCGTTGTGCGCCTCCGGGCCCGCTCACCGGGCTCACCGGGCGTCCGTCACACCATCAACGGGCGGTCGGTGGGCTTGATCGGTGCCGGCAGCGTCGTCGTGCCGGTCAGGTAGGCGTCCACGGCCGCAGCGGCGGCCCGACCCTCCGCGATCGCCCAGACGATCAGCGACTGTCCGCGGCCCGCGTCACCGGCGACGTACACGCCCGGGACGGAGGTGGCGAACGAGGCGTCGCGGGCGATGTTGCCGCGCTCGT
>JAPSKJ010000583.1 GCA_031177735.1 Nocardioides sp. | reverse complement strand
CGAGTTCCCCGGCGTGCGGCTGCACCGCCCGCTGCAGGGGCGTGAGACGTTGCTGAGCATCGACAAGGCGCGCCGGATGCTCGGCTACGAGCCGCAGCACTCCTGGCGGGACCAGGTCTGAGGAGCCCGCTCCTCGAAGCTCTCCTCCGGGACGACCCCTGCTCGCCGTCCACCGATTCCCGTCCACCGATTCAAGGGGCTCTTCGGGGTGGTCACCGATGTGCGGACCGCCTCCGCGACGGTTCCCTTCTCCAGGGAGAACGCACCAACCTGCGTGCGTCGTGAGCTGGAGGATCAGGGTGACGGAGTCGGCCCGAGTCGTCAGTACCACATCGCGCCGGCGTGCGAAGGGGTCGCCTGGAGCGCTCACCGCGCTCTGGGGACGCCCGCGGTGGCACCGGCCCCTCATGGTGGTTGCCGCCGCGATGGCGGCCGTGGCCGTCGTCGCGGCGATCGGGCTCGCGGTTGACGGCCGGACGCTCAGCGGCGCACCGATCTGGCTGAAGCCGCTCAAGTTCGCCTTTTCCCTCGCGCTCTACGGCGTCACATGGGCATGGCTGATGTCGTTGCGCTCGAGGCCGTCGCGGCTCCTGTGGTGGTCGGGCACCGTGATCGCGGCTGCGTCGGCCGTCGAGATGGTCATCCTGCTCACGCAGGTGGTGCGCGGCCGAGCCAGCCACTTCAACGTCAGCACGCCGCTCGACGCCGCGCTCTTCAGCGCCATGGGGATGACGGTGGCCGTCCTGTGGATCGCCACCCTCCTGTCGGCGCTCCTCCTCGTCTTCGAGCGCCTCGGCGACCGGTCCGAGCGGTGGGCCATCCGCACCGGCGTGGCAATCTCTCTTGTCGGCCTGGCGCTCGGCGGGCTCATGATCGGCATGCCTTCGGGTGTCGAGGGCTACGCCGGCGCGCACAGCGTCGGTGTGGTCGACGGCGGCCCGGGGCTGCCCGTCACCGGCTGGTCGACCGAGGGCGGTGATCTGCGCGTGCCGCACTTCGTGGGGATGCACGCGCTCCAGGTCCTGCCGCTGCTCGCGCTGGGGCTCCGGGCGTCGGCGAAGCGCTGGACCCTGCTGTCCCGCGAGGGCGTGCGGTCGCGGCTCGTGCTCGTCGCGGCGACGCTCTACGCGGGACTGACCGCGGTGGTCACATGGCAGGCGCTACGAGGGCAGCCGCTCCTCGAGCCCGACGGTACGACGCTCGCCGCGACCGGCGCGCTGGCGCTGGCCGGTGCGGTCGGGGTCCTGTGGTCGTTTCGGGCGGAGCGCACGTAGCGGGAAGTCTTGTCTGACGAGCATTCCAGGGGGCCAGTCGTCTGATTGCAGGCCGTGGGCATCCGTCCTGCACTACGCGCACACCGTGCTGGTCAGCGCTTGCGCGCGGTGACCAGCGCGAACCCGATCTGCTCGTCCGTGTCCGCCTCGAGCATCGAGGGCACGGGCCCGTCAGCTTGGTCACCGGCGAAGGCGCACCGGGCGCGTTCCCATGCGAGCCAGTCGTCCCGGCCACCCTCCTGCCA
>JAPSKJ010000582.1 GCA_031177735.1 Nocardioides sp. | reverse complement strand
GCGCCACGCTGGTGCCCAGGTCGGTCACCGCGGCGCAGACGTTGAGGACCAGGGCGCCCACTGCCAGCACGCCGATCGCCGACGGAGCGAGCAGGGCGGCCAGGATCAGCAGCACCAGCGTCTGGGAAGCCTTGGCCACGCCGGCGCCCAGACCGAGCCAGCCGGCGCCGCGGACGATGCCGGACGAGCCGGCGCCCGCCTCCGCTGCCTGCTCGGTGTCGTCGGCGGTCACGGTGCTGTCTGCCCCGCCCGCACGGTGGGGGTCGGTGTGCGTCACTCGCCGCGGCCTTCGCTCGTGCCCGCACCGGAGAGCCGGCGGCGGACCCGGCCGGCCACCCGGCGCAGCGAGCCGGCGGCGTACTGGGCGCGGAGCAGGGCCCGACCGCGCACCCCGTGCGCTGAGCGGGCCCGCAGGAGCGGCCGCTCCTCGGAGGCGAAGTCGCGCTTGTAGGCCTCCGCGCCGCGGAGGAAGTCCCACTCGACCATGCCGGCCTCGCACGCCTCCTCGATCGCCACGGCGTGCAGCAGCGTGCCGACGTCGCGGTGGTCGCGGTCGAGGCTGCGGGCGTGCTGGTAGCTGCGCATGCGGCCGGCGGTGACGAAGGTGATCAGGACGCCGCAGCAGTGGCCCTCAGGGGTCTCGGCCACGTGGAGGACCACGTCACCGCGGGCGGCACCGGCCTCCACCGCGGGGCCGAGCCGCGGCATCTCGCGCAGGAGCTCGCGCCGGTCGGGCCGCGGTCGGTGCAGCGCTGTGAAGTGGTCGAGCAGCGCACTGGTCTCCGCGGGCTCGGCGCGCCGGAACAGCAGTCCCCGACGCTCGGCGCGTCGCTCCCGGCGACCGAGGTTCTTCACGAAGGTGCGACCGCGCCGCGCCAGGTAGTCCGAGTACGTCGTCAGCGGCTCCCAGATCGCGACGTCGGTGACCGTGACGCGGGCCGGTGCGAGGACCTCGAGGACCGCCGCGCCGGCGACAAGTCCGTCGAGGTCGACGACCCGCGCGCCCGGCGAGCGGAACCAGCCGCGCAGCGCGCGGACGACGTCGCCGACCCGGTCCGGGTCGCTGACCAGATCGAGGTGGTCCGGGCAGAGCTTGCCGCCGGTCAGCACGCGGAGCACGTCGACGCCCGCCACGCGCGTGCGGTCGAGCGCCAGGCCGCCGAGCAGCCGGTCGCCGTCGAGGACCAGGACGTAGTAGGGCCGCTCACCGGCGGCGTCGAGCCACCAGGTGCGCAGGAACGGCGAGGCTAGGGCGCTGCGCTCGACCAGGTCGTCCCAGGCCTGGGCCCAGGGCCCGGGGGAGTCCCGGACGACCCAACGCACCGGGGCGTCGCCGGCAGCGGCAGTGGTGTCCCCGGCCGGGGTGCCCAGCGGGGTCCGCTGGGTGGTCCGCAGAGGGGTCCGCGAGGCGATCCGGCGCTGCGGGCGGTCGGTCGGGCTCGGGAGGACCGCGGCGCGCGTCATCGGCCACCCTCGCTGACCCCGCCGGCCGCGAACTCCAGGAGGTGCCTCTCCGAGGCGGCGG
>JAPSKJ010000074.1 GCA_031177735.1 Nocardioides sp. | reverse complement strand
CGCCGGAGGCTCCGAGCGCCCCCGTGGGCGACGCCGCGCCCGTGGCGGTCGACCCGGGCACCGGCGTGCAGGCACCGGTGGCGGCCGCGGCTGCGACCACGACCGACCAGATGATCTACGCCAACGCGGACACGCTCTCCGCCGAGCGGGCGGGCGACACCCGTGCCTTCGGCTGGGTGGCCGTCCTGGAGCTGCTCGGCCTGGTGCTGCTGCCGGGGCTCTTCCTCGTCGCGCTGCGTCGCCGTGCCGCGGCGCGGGGAGTGGTGCGCTGATGCGGAACCTCCGGCTGATCGCGCTGCTCTGCGCGATGCTCGTCCTCGGTGGTGGGTTGAGCGTCGTCGGTGGGCCCGTCGCGGCCAAGCCCGCCCAGGACGAGAAGGGCAAGGACGGCAAGGACGGGCAGTCCACCGCCGTCGCCGACTCCTGGAGCCAGACCAAGGAGATGGTCCGCCGCTTCGCCGAGGCGGACGGCACGCTTTACGAGTTCACCAACCCCGACACCGGCGCGCCCTACCAGGTGACGGTCTCGGTGGACCACACCCAGAACCTCCGCGGTCGTGAGCGGGTCGAGATCTCCTGGACCGGCGCCCAGCCCAGCGGCGGCCGGGCCGCCGACCCGTACGGCGAGAAGGGGCTCCAGCAGGAGTACCCCGTCGTCATCATGCAGTGCCGCGGCACACCCGAGACGGTGACGCCCGAGACCTGCTGGACCAGCTCGGTCGCGCAGCGCTCGATGATCAGCCAGCCGGCCAGCGCCGCCGTCTGGCTCCACGACCTCGATGCGCCGGCGGCGGACAAGGAGAAGGTGGTCGGCGTACCCGCTGCCGACAAGGATGCCTGCAAGCAGGTCGACTGGAACGGTCCCGCCTACACCCGCGTCACGCCCTTCGTCGCTGCGAGCGGCAAGGTGTACGCCGCCTGCGATAGCGAGCACATGCCGCCGGAGGCGGCGGTCGACTCGGCCTTCCCCCCGGCCGAGGTCACCGCCTTCACCGATGCCTCCGGCAAGGGCTCGGTGCAGTTCGAGGTGCGCAGCGACGTCGAGAACGAGTCCCTCGGCTGCAACCAGGACACCGCCTGCTCCATCGTGGTCGTGCCGATCGTCGGGGTGAGCTGCGACCACAACGTGCCGGCTCCGACGTCGCGGCAGTCCCCCACCGGCTCCGCCTCCGTGACGGGCGGGCCGACCGCGACCGCCGACCCCAGCGGGTCCGGCTCGCCCAGCGCCACCGAGACCGTCACCTCCAGCCCGTCGAGCGACCCCAGCGGATCACCTTCTCCGACCGAGGACACCCAGCCCGACGACGGCAACCCGATGCCGCTGTCACTGCGCGGCTGCCGTCGTGGCGGCCGGTTCCTCCCCGGCACGAGCAACGGCGCGGGAGAGGGCATCGACCTGTCCGTCGGCCCGCGGCTGTGGTGGTCGGCGTCGAACTGGAAGAACCGTTTCACGGTGCCGATCACCTTCGGCCCGCCGCCGGACGCCTGCGACATCCTCGACTCCCGTGCGCCGACCGGGTTCTACGGCTCCGAGCTCCTGGCGCAGGCAGCGCTCCAGTGGGCGCCGGCGTACTGCCTGAACAAGAAGCGGTTCAAGTTCCAGCACAACCAGATGCCGGATCAGGCCGGGTTCAGCCTGATGGACAACGGTGGTGGCGCGGCGGCGCTGGTCTCGTCGGCCTACGAGAGCGGCAGCGACCCGGTGGGCTATGCACCGACCGCCGTGACCGGCTTCTCGATCGGCTACGTCATCGATCGGCCCGACAACGCGGGTGAGTACACCGACCTCCGCCTCAACGCCAGGCTGCTGGCCAAGCTGCTGACCCAGTCCTACCCGGGCTCCGACCTCGGCCGTGCGCACCCGGGTATGGAGGACAACCCGCTCGCGTTGATGAACGACCCCGAGTTCAAGGAGCTCAACCCAGGGCTGAGCGAGATCACCCAGGAGGCCGGCGCGGCACTGCTGTCGCTCTCCAACTCCGCCGACGTCGTCTACCAGCTCACCGACTACATCGCTCATGACAGGGACGCGATGGCCTTCGTCAACGGACAGCCGGACCCGTGGGGCATGGTGGTCAACCCGTCGTACAAGAAGGTGGACCTGCCGCGTGCGGAGTGGCCGCTGCTCGACACCTTCGTCCCGCAGACCCACGACACCTGCATGCAGGCCAACCCGGCGCCGTACTTCACCCAGCTGGCGGCTCCGGTCACCACGCTGCGCAAGATCGCCGAGGCATTGCTCGACGCCTGGCCGAACGTGCAGACCCGCTGTGACACCGACGTCTCGACCAACCCGCCCACGTTCAAGCTCGGCCGCAAGGCGCGCCAGGGCTACGGCACCCGCTTCATGCTCGGCGTCGTCAGCCTGGGCGACGCCGAGCGGTTCGGGCTGCGATCGGCCGCCCTGGAGACCAAGCCCGGCGTGTACGTCGCACCCACGCCCGACTCGCTCGGCGCGGCTCTGAAGCTGGCGAAGCAGTCCGCCGCGGTGCCCGGGGGAGACGCCGGCAAGAAGAAGGGCGCCGGCAAGACCGCACCGCAGGCACGTCCCACGACCGGCCCGGTGAAGTACGCGCCCTACGTCATCGACCAGGCGAAGGTGCGCAGGTCGGCCAAGGCCTACCCGGGCACCATGGTGGTCTACACCGCCGCCAAGCTCGCGAACCTCCCCGAGGAGGATGCCGCCAAGGTCGCCCAGTTCATCCGGATCGCCACGACAGAGGGTCAGCGGCGGGGGTCGGGCAACGGTCAGCTCCCCGGTGGCTACCTGCCCATCACCAACCAGGGCGTGACCGGTGAGCTGTTCCGCACGGCTCAGGCTGTCGCCGGCGCCGTCGAGAAGCAGAAGTCGGCGCAGCCGCAGGAGGAGATGCCGTCCGCGCCGGAGGTCGACCCCGACCACGCCGACATCGCCGATGTTCCGGTCGGTGCCGTCCCTGCTGCCGGAGCGGGGGAGACCTCGGTCGACGCCGCCACCGGTGAGGCCGTGGCCATGCCGCAGACCCAGGCGGTCGGCTCCGACCTCGGCGGTCGGCTGCTCCCGCTGCTGATCCTGCTCGGTCTCCTCGCCGGCGCCCTCACCATGGTGGTGCGCACCGTCGTGATCCCGCGGAGCCGTCGATGACCGCGCTGGTGGACCCGCCCGAGACGGCACCAGAGCTCGGTGCGGCCGGCAGCGCCGCCGTGCCTGCTCGTCGCCGCGCGGTGAGGGTACGCCGTCCGCGCCGGGCGCTCGGAGGCCGCGCTCGGACACCCCGCCGTCCGGCACCGGCGCGGGCACCGGAGCAGGTCGAGGCGCTCGGCTCGGTCGTCAGCACGGCCACCACCATGATCGCGCTGGTCTGCCTGTGGCTGGCCGCCCAGATGCTCCTCCTCGGCGGGATCGCCCAAGAGCGCTCCCAGGACCTGCTCTACCGGGAGTTTCGCACCCAGGTGGCGGGAGCCACTGCGCCGGTGGGTCCGGTGACCCCGGTCGGCGAGCCGGTGGCGCTGCTGACCATCCCGCGTCTCGGCGTGGAGCAGGTCGTCGTCGAGGGCACCGCCTCCGGAGACCTGCTCGCAGGTCCGGGACACCTGCGCAACACACCGCTCCCCGGACAGGCCGGAACGTCGGTGGTGTTCGGGCGCGCGGCGACCTACGGCGGTCCGTTCGGCGACCTGCCCCAGCTGCGCGCCGGCGACCAGATCCAGGTGGTGGTCGGGCAGGGTCGCGCGACCTTCACCGTGCTGGGAGTCCGGCGTGCCGGTGACCCGCTGCCGCAGCCGGCGGAAGCCGGCACGGCCCGCCTCACCCTGGTGACCGCCGAGGGCAGCGGACGGCTGCGGGCGATCTCGCCCGGCGAGGTCGTCTACGTCGATGCCGAGGCCGAGTCGGCCTTCCCCACCCCGTCGGGGCTGCCGCCGACGGTCCCCGATCCGGAGAAGGCGATGGGCACCGATCCGGGCGCGCTGCCCCTGCTCGCCCTGTGCCTGGCCCTTCTCCTGGCGCTGACCCTCGGGGTCATCGCCGCTCGTCAGAAATGGTCGGCAGTTCACGTGTGGGTGGTCGCAAGCCCCCTGGCGATCGCGCTGTCGTGGGCGACCACGGATGTGGTGATGCGGCTCCTGCCCAACCTGATCTGACCTCGCCCGGCCGTCTCGGACGGCTGGTCGGCAAGTGAACACACCGCAGCGGCTTGCGCACGGACGAGTGGGCGGCCGCACCAACCCTTCACAGGAAGCGACAACCAATGTTCGTACGCAAGTCCCTGGCCACCGCCATGGCGGCGGCCCTCTCGGGCGCCATCGTGGCGGTCACGGCCGGCTCTGCTGCCGCCGCCTACACGCCCAACCCCGACGACTCGATCACCAACCCCGTGGCAGCCGACCTGGTCGGCGTCGGCTCGGACACCAGCCAGACGGTCATGAAGCTGCTGGCGGATGCCTGGAACGCCAAGGGCACCGCGCCCAGGATCGCGACGTTCGCAGCGCTCGGCGGCGGCGACCTTCCGGACTCCGTCACGAAGCCGGACGGAACGCTCGTCCCCCGGCCGAACGGCTCGGGCGCCGGCAAGAACCTGCTGCACGGGTCGGGCAACGTGCCGATGATCGACTTCGCCCGCTCCTCGTCCGGCCCGAACACGACCGAGACGGCCGCCGGCCTGAAGAACTTCCCGTTCGCGCTCGACACGCTGCAGATGGCCACCGCGAAGACCTCCAACGCCCCGGCGACGCTGACCCCGGCTCAGATCGTGGGCATCTACAAGGGCGAGATCACCAACTGGTCGCAGGTCGGCGGCCAGCCCGGCGTCATCGTGCCGATGATCCCGCAGTCGGGTTCCGGCACGCGGTCGTTCTTCACCGGCGAGCTGAAGAAGATGAACGGCAACGTGGACGTCACCCTCGCGACCGGCGTGCAGAACGTCCAGGAGCACGAGGACGACCCGATCAAGGACAACCCGAACGCCGTCGCGCCGTTCTCCCAGGGGCGCGCCGGTCTGCTCGGCACCCTGCGCCTCGAGGGCGGCTGGAGCGCCGACCGCGCCATCTTCAACGTCCTCCGCGGTGCCGAGGTGACCGACCAGATCCGGGCCATCTTCGGCTCCGAGGGCTTCATCTGCTCCGACCAGGCCAAGCCGATCATCGAGGCGGCCGGGTTCAAGCAGCTGGCCCGCCCCGACCTCGGCGGTGTCTGCGGTGAGGCTCTCGACGCCAACACGAGCAACTTCGTCACCAACGACCCGGTCGCCACCACCACGACCCTCACCGGTGCCTCCCCGGCTGCCAACACGGTCCGCCTGACGGCGGCCCTCTCGCCCGTCAGCGAGGGCACGGTCTCGTTCTTCGAGGGCACCACCGTCATCCGGGCCAACGTGCCGGTGACCTCCGGTCAGTCGGTCACCACGGTGACCGGCGTCTCTGCCGGTGCGCACACCTACGTCGCGAAGTTCACCCCGGCTCGCGGCACGCTCGCCCGGGCCTCGGAGAGCGCTCCTGTCACGGTGACCGTGTCGAGCACGTCCACCACTCCGCCGAAGACGGACAACGACACGCAGTGCACCGCGGCCCAGGCCAAGGTGAAGAAGATCAAGCAGAAGATGAAGAAGGCGAAGAAGGCCGACAAGCCGGTCGCCAAGTTCACCAAGCAGCTGAAGAAGGCCAAGCAGAAGGCCAAGAAGGTCTGCTGACCCGGCTCGACCCGTAGCACCGGTGCCGGGCGGCCTCTCGGGGTCGCCCGGCACCACCTCAGCGCATCACCTCAGCGCACCACCACACCGCATCACCCCAGCACCACCCTGCGGCACCACCAGGAGATCTCATGGACACCAGCCAGACCACGACGATGCCCGCGGTCGCCAGCGACAGCTTCGCCGACACCGCCCGCGCCGGCCTACCCCCGCGTGCCGGGCTCGCCGAGCTCCAGGCCCGCGAGATCACCGCGTGGTTCGGCGACCGCAAGGTGCTCGACCGGGTGTCCCTGACCATGCCGGCCGGCGGCATCACCGCCCTGATCGGGCCGTCGGGCTGCGGCAAGTCGACCTTCCTGCGCATCCTCAACCGGATGCACGAGCTCGTGCCCTCGGCCCAGCTCGCCGGCGAGGTGCTGCTCGACGGGGAGGACATCTACGACCCGTCCAGGCGGCTCATCGACGCCCGCCGCGCGATCGGCATGGTCTTCCAGAAGCCCAACCCGTTTCCGGCGATGTCGATCCGCGAGAACGTGCTGGCCGGCCTCCGGCTCACCGGCACCAAGGCCTCCCGCTCCGACAAGGACGCGCTCGTCGAGTCGTGCCTGATCAGCGCCGGCCTCTGGAACGAGGTCAAGGACCGCCTCGACGCCCCGGGCGGCGGGCTCTCCGGCGGTCAGCAGCAGCGCCTGTGCATCGCGCGCTCGCTGGCGGTCAAGCCGCGCGTGCTGCTCATGGACGAGCCGTGCTCGGCGCTCGACCCGACCTCGACCCGCGTGATCGAGGAGACCATGGTGGAGCTGGCCCGCGAGGTCACCATCGTCATCGTCACCCACAACATGCAGCAGGCGGCGCGCGTCTCCGACACCTGCGCGTTCTTCCTCGCCTCCCACGGCACCCCCGGCGTCATCGTCGAGCACGGCGAGACCCGGGCCATGTTCGAGCACCCGCAGGACCAGCGCACGGCCGACTACGTCCACGGCCGCTTCGGGTGAGGGCCGTCCTCGGCGTGGCCGGCTCGCTGGTCGCGCTGGGCCTGGTCGGCGCGGTCGTGGCATCACTGGGCTCCACCGAGGCCCGCGAGCTGGAGCTGCCCCCCGCGCTCGTGGAGTACGCCGCTGCGCCGGTGGCCCCCGCGCAGCCCTCGCCCGACGCCGCGCCCGCTGGTGGCGGCTCCCGGGTCGACGCGCGGTGGGTCGGGCGGACCGCCCGGGCGGCCGGGATCCCCGTCCCGGCGGTGCGCGCCTACGCCGCCGCCCAGCTGGCCGCGCCGTGCGAGATCGGCTGGACCACGCTCGCCGGGATCGGCTGGATCGAGTCGCAGCACGGCACCCTGGGCGGCCGGCAGCTCCTGGACGACGGCCACTCGACCACCCCGATCCTCGGCCCGGCGCTCGACGGGGTCGGCCCGGTGGCGGCGATCCCGGCCTCGGCGGACTCCGCCCTGCTGCACACCGACCCCGACTGGGACCACGCCGTCGGGCCGATGCAGTTCATCACCTCCACCTGGATGCGGTGGCGCGCCGACGGTGACGGCGACGGCCTGTTCGACCCCTACGACATCGACGACGCGGCGCTCGCCTCGGCGCGCTACCTGTGCGCGTCCGGTGACCTCTCCGACGGCCCGGCCTGGGCCCGCGCGATCTGGTCCTACAACCACTCCCAGGACTATGTCGACGCGGTCCACGACGCCGCCACGGCGTACTCCTCCCGCACCCGTTGACCGGGTGATGTCGTCGAGCGGCGTGCTGGCCGGTTGAGCCCGGCTGAGAAGGTGGAGCCGTGACCGAGCCCCTCGCGACATCGCTGCCCGACGGCTGGACCCTGCGTGTGCCGGCGCTCGGCGACCTGCCCCGTCTCACCGACCTGCGCCGCGCCGACCAGGCGCCCTACACCGGGTCCGACCAGGTCGACGTCGAGGCGCTCGCCGCCGAGGTCGCGGGGCAGAAGTCGTGGACCCGACGCCAGGTGGTCGCCGTGCACGACGGCGCCGTCCGGGCCTGGGCCACGGCGCACGACCGGGCGGCGGGTCGCGTCCTGGTCCACGTGTACGTCGACCGCAGCACCCCCGAACGGTCCGAGGTCGCGGCCGGGCTCTACGCGTGGCTGGATCAGCAGGGGTGCGACATCACCGACCAGCGCGGGCTGACCGAGTCCCACCTCGACGCCAGCCCGTTCGCCGACGACGCCGAGCAGCGCGGATGGCTGGCCGCTGCCGGGTATCGGCAGGTGCGCACCTGGCTGCACATGACCCGCCCCGTCACGCCTGCCGACATCGAAGGCCTTCCCGGCCCGCGGGAGGGCGTCGTGGTGCGCACGGTCGACTGCCACGAGCACGGCTTGCCGGTCGCCGCCGACCTGCGCCTGGTCCACCAGCAGCTCGAGGAGTCGTTCCAGGACCACTTCAACTCCTACCGGGAGAGCTTCGCCGAGTTCGTGCAGCGGCTCCGCGAGGAGCCGGGACACCGCTGGGACCACTGGTGGCTGGCCTACGTCGACGGCGAGCCTGCGGGCGCGTTGGTGGCCTCGCTCCTCCCACCTGGTGCCTCGGGCAAGGAGGGCAGCTACGTCGAGTACATCGGCGTGAACCGCCGCGCTCGGGGCCGGGGCGTCGCCAAGGCCCTGCTGTTCGCAGTGATCAGGGACGTCGCCGCCCGGGGCGGCGACCGGGTGAGCCTGGAGGTCGACGCCGACAGCCCCACCAACGCCGACCAGCTCTACAGCTCGCTCGGCTGGGTGACCGACTACGTCACCGAGTCCTGGCACCGCGACGTCACGGTCTGAGCAGGCGCCCCTGAGCTCAGCGGTCGTGGGCGCTGAAGTGCTGGTAGTCCTTGAGCGAGCGCCAGGCACCGCCCCAGCCCCAGCCGATCCGGGCGAAGGCGCGGGTGACGGCGTCGCCGGCGCGGATGATGCCCGGCGCCCGGCGGTCACGGTCGAGGTAGGCCGACGCGAGCTCCGGGATCACCCGGCTGCCCTTGAGGTAGGGGTTCTGGAACGGGTTGAGGTCGATGGCCAGGCCGTAGGCGTGCTCGGAGAACGACGTCTGCCCGACCGCCGGGCGGCACACGAAGGCGCCGGTGTTGTTCCCGTCGCCGGTGGGCGGCGCGTCGAGCTCGGCCTTCGTGGTGATCCGCATCTCCTCCAGCGGGAAGCGGGCGCGGTAGAGCGCCCGGAAGACCCGCACCACATCACGGGCCACCGCCCGGTTCACCAGCAGCTCACCGGTGTGGCGCGCGTCGTCGAAGCCCCAGAAGGCGAGCCGCACCCAGGCCAGGTCCTCAGGATCGACGGGGCAGCCCTGGCTCCACGTGGAGCGCGCGATGACGTCGGCCGGTGCCGGCGAGGTGACCTCCGCGCGGAAGCCGGTGCCGGGCAGCATCGGCACCGTGTCGGGCAGGGTGAAGCGGCGCTTGCGCAGCACCGGCGGCGTCGGCTTGGCGATGCCGTAGCCCTGCGCGTCCTCCTCGAGCACGCGGGTGCCGAGCCAGGGTGGCGGCACGGTGCCGCGCTTGGCCCGAGCTGAGACAGGTGCCGGCGCGGACGAGCCCGATGACGAGGCCGATGACGAAGCCGATGACGAAGCCGATGACGAGGCCGCCGTCTGCCGGGCGCTCGCCGAGGTGTCCGCGCGTCCGGGCGAGGTCGAGGCGGCCTGCGAGCAGCCCGCCAGGACCGGGAGCAGCAGGCCCGCCAGGGCCGCGCCGGTGGGCAGCAGGGCGGGCGCAGAAACGACAAATCCTTCAAATTCCCACTCTTCTTTTAGGATTTCATTTAATAGATAGTTATTTTCAGAAGCAAATTCTCCGTTTACTTTATTGTAAGAACACATAACCGTCCATGGCTGCGATTG
>JAPSKJ010000581.1 GCA_031177735.1 Nocardioides sp. | reverse complement strand
CGGGCCATCCGGATCATCTGGTTGACCACCGGGCGGCAGTCGGTCAGCTCGACACCCGCGGCGTAGGCCTCCAGGGGGCTGCCGGCCGGCGCCATCAGGTAGGGGATGACGTACATGGTCTTGCCCCGGGAAGCGCCGCGCATGCGCTCGGTGAGCGTCGCGACGGTCTCCTCGGCGGGCTTCCAGTTGTTGTACAGGCCCTTGTCCAGCGGATTGCTGGTGGCGACCACCGTGCGCTCCTCCGAGCGGGCGGTGTCCTTGTGGAAGGAGCGGCTGTAGTAGCGGCCACCAGAGACGGGCAGCAGCTCACCGGCCTCGATGGACTCCTGCAGCAGACGGGCGTCGTCGGCAGCGCTGACGACCTCGATCCGGTCCGCTCCGGTCACCTCGGCCCAGTACGAGACGTACTCGCGCACGTGCTCGTTCTTCAGACCAGCCTCGTCGAGCACCCGGTCGACATCAACCATGCGATTACAGCCCTTCGGTTTTTATGGACGGGCGTGCGTGCAAGCCGACACGACGGCGCCCTGCCACGGAATGTGCACGGGACGGTACCCGAGTTGAAGGTCCCCTTAGAGGGCCTGAGTTGCACCGAATCTGAGTCATTTCTCACGACGAAGCCAATGGATCGATCCAATCCACCAAGCCCTGAATCCAGGCGCCCGCAAGCCCCCCATTTGCGCCGAACGGTGCGCTACCGCACCGACCGTGCCTACGATGCGAGCGCCTTGTCGACCTAGCCGATTGCTGACCCGTGTTGCACCGTCGCCCGCCGCTGCTCGCCGTCGTCGCCGCTGTGGTCGCCCTCGTCCTGGTCGCGACCGCACTCGGGCTCGGCCACCACCCCTCGCAGGCACCGCGCGCCTCCGGCCTCCACGAGTCCGACGGCTCGGCGAGATCGGTCGACAGGGGGCCGCGAGGCCGCGGCGTCGCAGCGAGTCCCGTCGCGCTGACCGCGGAGAGCCAGTGGAGCGGCTATGCCTTCGACGCGTGCCGGGCGCCGCGCCAGCGGGTGATGGACCGCTGGCTGACCAGGAGCCCGTTCGTCGGCGTCGGCATCTACCTCGGCGGCATCCACCGCGCGTGCGAGCAGAAGCACCTCAGCACGCGCTGGGTCCAGCGGCAGGTGGCCAACGGCTGGAAGCTGCTGCCGCTGTGGGTCGGCCCCCAGGCCGCCTGCACCGGCTACGACCACCGCATCGACCCGCGGCCCGGCGCCGAGCAGCGCTACCCCGCGGCTCGCGCCGACGGCGCCCGCAACGCCCGCGGTGCTGCCAGCGTGGCTCGCCAGCTCGGCATCGCCCCCGGCGAGCTGATCTTCTTCGACATCGAGCCCTTCCCCATCGACCGGCGGAGCTGCACCGGCTCGGCGCTGGCCTTCCTGGAGGCCTGGACCACGGAGCTGCACCGGCAGGGCTACCGCTCGGGCGTCTACTCCCACGTCAGCGCCGGCATCAAGCTGCTCGCGCGGACCGGCGAGGGCTACACCCGCCCCGACGCGGTCTGGTACGCCTGGATCGACCGGGCCAACAAGCG
>JAPSKJ010000580.1 GCA_031177735.1 Nocardioides sp. | reverse complement strand
GGCGGGCGGCGCTCGCGGCGGGAAGCGCCAGGTCGGCGGTGAGCTCGGGGTCGTCGGGCAGTCCCTCGGCGAGGGCGCTCGCCACCCGGCGCACCTGGTGGAGCAGCACGCCGGCGTCGGCCGGGCGCAGGCTGCGGTCACGAGCCGTGGCGCGCGCGACCAGGGCGTCGACGTACGGCGGGATCCCGGGGACCTGCGCGGAGGGTGCGGCGACGTCCTCGTGGACGTGCTTGTAGGCGACCTGGATGGGCGTCTCGCCGGCGTGCGGCTTGCGGCCGGTGAGGAGCTCGAAGAGCATCACTCCGGCGGCGTACACGTCGGCGCGCGCGTCGGCTCGCCCCTCGACGACGACCTCAGGCGCGAGGTAGGACACCGTGCCGATCAGCACTCCCGTGGCGGTGTGCTGGGTGTCGGCGGTGACCGCCTTGGCCAGGCCGAAGTCGGCGACCTTGACCCGACCGTCGTCGGCGATCAGCACGTTCTCGGGCTTCACGTCGCGGTGGACGATGCCGCCGCGGTGGGCGGCGGCGAGCGCGGCGAGGACCGGCTCGAGCAGCCTCAACGCCCGGGTGGGGGAGAGCGGGGCATGGGCGCTGATGGTGTCGCGCAGGGTGTGGCCCGGCACGAGCTCCATGGCGAGGAAGACGGTGCCGTCGTCCTCGCCCTGGTCGTAGACCGCGACGATGTTGGGGTGGCTCAGCCCGGCCGCCGCCCGAGCCTCGCGGACGAAGCGGGACGCGAAGTCGTGGTCGTCACCCAGCCCCGGATGCATCACCTTGACCGCGACGGTGCGGTGCAGTCGGAGATCGGTGGCCTGGTAGACCCCGGCCATCCCGCCGCGGGCGATCCGCGTGCCGATCCGGTAACGGCCGTCGAGGACCCGGCCGATCAGCGGGTCGTTGTCGATCCGCGCGGTGGCCTCGGGGGTCCCGGAGCGCGCGGCGGTGCCCACGCGGGCATGCCGATCTGCGTGCACGTCGACCCTCCTGACACCGGTCGGGGAAGGAACCGGGACTCGCCCATGGTACGGAGCCACCCGAACGCACCCGCGCATCGGCGCGCCGGGGAGGGTCGAGAGGCGGCGAGCGGGTCGTCACGCGGGCGCGCAGGCTCGGTGGGAGGATGGCGTCATGAGTGACATCCCGCTGGCCGAGCACGACCTGGCTGCCCTGGTGCCCGAGTGGATCGACTGGGCCGAGGCGGCCAAGCGGCTCGGCGTGACGGTCGGCAAGGTCCGCACGATGATCCGCGACCACGAGCTCGCGGCCGCAGTGCCCGCCCCGGGCGCGGGCCAGCGGATCCCGGCCGACTTCATCCAGGACGGGCTCCCGGTCAAGGGGCTGCCCGGGCTCCTGACCGTGCTGCACGACGGTGGCTACGACGACCGCGAGTGCATCGCCTGGCTCTTCCTCGACCAGGACCTGCCCGGCCGGCCGATCGACGCGCTGCGTGAGAACCGCGGCGCCGAGGCGAAGCGGCGCGCCCAGGCGATGGCGTTCTGAGCCGGTGATGAAGAGTTTCCGGCTGCTCGGCCTTGCTCT
>JAPSKJ010000579.1 GCA_031177735.1 Nocardioides sp. | reverse complement strand
CCGTCCTGCTCGAGGCCGGCCAGGCGACCCTGCTCGACATCGACCACGGCACCTACCCCTTCGTGACCTCCTCCTCGGCCACCTCCGGCGGCGCCTGCACCGGCTCGGGCATCCCGCCGGCGCGGCTCGACCAGGTCATCGGCATCGTGAAGGCCTACACCACCCGGGTGGGGGAGGGGCCGTTCCCCACCGAGCTCGACGGCGACCCGGAGGGGCACGGTGAGTTCCTGCGCCGGCAGGGCCACGAGTACGGCACCACCACCGGCCGGCCGCGCCGCTGCGGCTGGTTCGATGCGGTCATCGCGCGCTACGCGGCCCGGGTCAACGGCGTGAGCGACTTCGTGCTCACCAAGCTCGACGTCCTCACCGGGCTGGAGCAGGTGCCCGTGTGCGTCGCCTACGACGTCGACGGGGTCCGTCACGACGAGATGCCGGTCAACCAGAGCGACTTCCACCACGCGGTGCCGGTCTACGACTACCTCCCCGGCTGGTCGGAGGACATCTCCGAGTGCCGCAGCTTCGAGGAGCTGCCGGCCAACGCCCGCGCCTACGTCGAGTACGTCGAGAAGCTCTCCGGCGCACGGATGTCGGTGGTCGGCGTCGGCCCGTCGCGGGCGGCGACCATCGTGCGGCACCCGCTGATCTGACCCGCCTAGGATCGACCCCCGTGACCACCCCGGCCAGCGACCCCGCCCACCCCTCCGCCCGCACCGTGCTCGTCGTCGGCAGCGGGGGCCGCGAGCACGCGCTCGCCCTGTCGCTGGCCCGAGACGCCGGGGTGCGCGTGCACGCCGCTCCGGGCAACCCCGGCATCGCGGCGGTCGCGACGCTGCACGACGTGGACCCGATGGACGGTACGTCGGTGGCCGACCTGGCCGCATCGATCGAGGCCGACCTCGTAGTGATCGGGCCCGAGGCGCCGCTGGTGGCCGGTGTCGCCGACGCCGTCCGGGCGCGGGGCGTCGCCGTCTTCGGGCCGTCGGCGGCAGCGGCGCGGCTGGAGGGCTCGAAGGCCTTCTCCAAGGAGGTCATGGCCGCCGCCGGCGTACCGACCGCCCGCTCGCGCACCTGCACCACGAGCGAGGAGGTCGCCGCCGCGCTCGAGGAGTTCGGGGCCCCCTACGTCGTCAAGGACGACGCCCTGGCCGCCGGCAAGGGCGTCGTGGTGACCCGCGATCGCGGCGAGGCCCTGGCCCATGCCGCCGCGTGCGGCCGGGTGGTGGTCGAGGAGTTCCTGCAGGGGCCGGAGGTGTCGGTCTTCGCCGTCTGCGACGGGACCACCGCGGTCGCGCTGCAGCCCGCGCAGGACTTCAAGCGCATCTTCGACGGCGGGCGCGGCCCCAACACCGGCGGCATGGGCTCCTACAGCCCGCTGCCGTGGGCGCCGGCCGACCTGCGCGAGACCGTGATCCGCGACATCGTCCAGCCGACCCTCGACGAGATGACGCGTCGGGGCGCGCCCTTCGTCGGCTGCCTCTACGTGGGCCTGGCGCTCACCGAGCAGGGTCCGCGGGTGATCGAGTTCAACTGCCGCTTCGGTG
>JAPSKJ010000578.1 GCA_031177735.1 Nocardioides sp. | reverse complement strand
AGCGGCGCAGGTGCCGGCGTTCAGCGCTGCTCGAGGGCCAGCTGCGCGGAGTCGAGCAGGTCGGTGTCGAACAGGTCTCCGTCGAGGTCGTCGAGCCCGTCGAGCAGCGAGGTCGCCGGGGCATCGAGCGAGGCCAGGTCGGCACCGCCCTCGCCGCGGGGTGCGCCGTCGGTGGCCGTCTGGACGTCCGAGCCGGTGCCGGCTCCCGGTCGTCGGCCCGCCGAGCCCGCCTCCGCATCCGCTCCGGGCCCGGGAGCGGGGAGCAGACGCGGGGCGACGTACGCGACGGCGAGACAGCCGAGGGTGATGAGCGCGAGCCGCTCGAGCGCGACCGAGAGCGGCACCAGGTCCTGGACGAGCGCGCGGAAGAGGGCGGGCGAGGCGAGCAGCACGGCGGCGAGCAGCGCGGGAGCGGTGAGGGCGGCGCGGTCGGTGGGCCGGCTCATGCCACACCCACCAGGCCCGCAGCGGCCGGCCGGCCGGCCTCAGCGGCCCCGACGATCCCCACGGATCTGACCTGCTGGGCACCGGCGATCTCGGTGTAGGAGAGGACCGGCAGGCGGTCGAGCGCGGGGGCGACGAAGCGGCGCACGGCGGGGCGCAGCTGCGGTGCACACACCAGCACCGGGCGGCCGGTGCCGATGGCGGGGTCGTTCTCGGCGGTGGCGGCGAACGAGGCCACGCTCATCAGCACCTGCTGGGCGACCTGCGGGTCGAGCACGACCACCGGGCCCTGCTCGGTCTGCCGCAGCCCCTCCAGCATCGACTGCTCCAGGACGGGGTCGAGGCTGATGGCGTGCACCGTGCCGTCGGAGAGGTAGGGCGCGACGATGGCCGGCCCCAGCGCGGCGCGAGCGGCCTCGACCAGGCCGTCGAGGTCCTTGCTGACCGAGGCCTTGAGCGAGAGGGCCTCGAAGATGCGGACCAGGTCGCGCACCGAGACGCCCTCGTCGAGCAGGGTGCGCAGGACCCGCTGGATCTCGCCCAGCGACAGGTGCGTCGGGGTGAGCTCCTCGACCACGACGGGGTGGGTGCGCTTGACGACGTCGGTGAGCAGGCGGACGTCCTCGCGGCCGAGCAGCCGCCCGGCGTGGGCGCTGACCACCTCGGCGAGGTGGGTGGTGACCACCGAGGCGCGATCCACCACGGTCGCCCCGCTGATCTCGGCCTGGTGGCGCAGCTCGGCCGGGATCCACTTCGCATCGAGGCCGAAGACCGGCTCGCGGGTCGGCGTGCCCGGCAGCGAGCCGAGGTGGTCGCCGATGGCGAGCACGGTGCCGCGTGGCGCCTCGCCGCGGGCGACCTCGGTGCCGAACAGGGTGATGGCGTAGGTGTTCATCGGCAGGTCGAGGCTGTCGCGGGTGCGCACCGGCGGGATGACGATGCCCAGCTCGCCGGCCACCTTGCGGCGCAGCGCCTTGACCCGGTCGAGCAGGTCGCCACCGCTGGCGGTGTCGACCAGGTCGATGAGGTCCGGGGAGAGCTCCAGGCCGAGCGGGTCGACGAGGATCTCGGCGGCGAGCGCCTCGGGGGAGTCGCTGGCGGGGG
>JAPSKJ010000577.1 GCA_031177735.1 Nocardioides sp. | reverse complement strand
CTGGGTACGGCCAACCTGGGTACGGCCAACCTGGGTACGGCCAACCGGCGTACACCGCCCAGCCGGGCCAGAACCCCTACGTCCCGCCCGCGGCCGGGAGCTACGGCCAGCCCGGTCACGGACAGCCCGGTCACGGACAGCCGGCCTACCCTGCGCCCGGCGTGCCCTACGCGCACTGGGGCAACCGGGTGCTGGCCTATCTGCTGGACGTGCTCGTCGTGCTCCCCTTCACGATCCTCGCCGGCGTCGGCGGCATCCTCGCGGGCGCCGGCATCGACACGACGTACAACCCCGCGACCGGCACGTACGACGACACCGTCACCGGCCTGTCCATCGCCGGCTTCGTGATCGTGGGCATCGGCTACCTCGGGGCGATCGGGTTCTCGATCTGGAACCTGTTCGTGCGGCAGGGGCGCACCGGCTACTCGCTGGGCAAGCAGTGGGTCGGGATCCGGCTGCTGAAGGAGTCGACCGGCCAGCCGATCGGCGGCTGGATGTGCTTCGCGCGCGCCATCGCGCACATCCTCGACTCCATCCCCTGCAACCTCGGCTACCTGTGGCCGCTGTGGGACGCCAAGCGGCAGACCTTCGCCGACAAGATCGTCGGCACGGTGGTGATCAACCAGCCCCGTCAGCGCTAGCCGCCGTGGACGCCGGGGCTGCGACGCCGCGGCGGCCGGCTAGGGCCGCTCGCCGCGCCCGTGGGACAGCAACGTCATCACGAAGCCCGCGTGGTGCAGCTCGTCGGCGATGAACCGTCCGAAGGCCCAGAAGCCCGAGTCGTCCAGGTAGACGATGCGGTCGCCGTAGAGCCAGCACGCGCCGGTGTAGGCGCGGGGGCGTCCGGCGCGGGTCTCGTCGTAGGTTCCGTCGGGGCTCAGCCGCTGGTCGAGGTAGCCGGTCCGGTCCCGCCAGGTGCCCCAGCGTGGATCGTCTGCACCGACCGCTCGCGCATGGGTCCGGTGGTCGACCACCGAGCGGCCGCCCTCGGCGACGACCCGGCCGCCGACGACAGCCAGGACCAGGCGCGGCGGCGGGACCACGAGCTGGTGGAGAGCGGCATGCCTCGACACCCCGCCGGTCACCACGACGAAGTCCGCCTCGCTCCCCGGAGTCGGCACGGCCGGGAGGCCGTCGGTCGGCCAGCGTTCCTGCACGGTCGCGTCCATCAGCGGGACCAGCATCGCCCCGCCCGCATCGATGCGTCGAGCGGCCCCGGGCGACGTCGCGTGCGCCTGCGCTCCGACGGCGACGATCCGACCACCGCTCACCCGCACGTCGGTGAGCCTGCCGTCGTAGGTGGGGTCCATGCTCAGCACCGACACGTTCTCCAGCACCAGGTCCGAGGCGTCGCGCTCTGCCATGTCCCGCACCCTAGGGGAGGGCACGGACGCGCCGAGCAGGGCGCCGTACCCCCACGCCGACCCGGCAGTGAGGGGTCAGCGAGGGAGGAGCACAATCCCACTCGTGCCCACCACCTTGATCACCGGCGCGTCCTCCGGGCTCGGCGCCGAGATGGCCCGCCAGCTCGCCGCTCGCGGCGAGGAC
>JAPSKJ010000576.1 GCA_031177735.1 Nocardioides sp. | reverse complement strand
CCCAGGATGTCGGGGCGCATCTGGTGCAGCAGCGTCGTGTCGGCCAGCATCGCCTTGAGCCGTCCCGGGTCGTCGACACGGCCGCGGATGATCTGGACGAAGCCGGCGCTGTCCGAGCCGCCGTCCATGATCAGGGTGACGTCGTCACAGTCATGGAACTCGAGCGGACCGTCCATCAGGGCGGTGAACCGCTGCGCCCACTCTCCCTGTTCGGGCCGCTGGGAGTTGGCCATCGCCGCTTCCCGGGACTCGAACCGAACGACCGCCATGAGCTGGTCGTCGTCGGTGAACCCGTAGGTCCCGCCCAACCACCCGGGCGCATCCGGCGCCAGCTCCTGTCGCCACTCGTCGAGCAGCCGGTGTACCTCGTCCTGCCGCGTGCAGGAGCCTTGAATGAACTGGATGAACACTGCGGCCTCCTCGGTCGTCGTCGGACGGACCGGTCGAGGCACGGCGGACCCGGCCGGGTCCCTCCGAGCAACCTACGCCGGCCTGGCGCGGGTGCCATCACCCAACTGGGGGGCGAACGCATGTTGGGGTTGAGTGTGGCGGCCTCCGAGGAGGAGCGTTGCGCCCCTCCTCGAAGGCCGCCCAGACCCCACGGCCTTGTCAACGGCGCAGCTGCAACCGGTCCCTCAGCTCGGTGCGCTCCACCGAGTGGCCGACGTGGAAGGCGACTCTCCCGCTCGCCCTGACCCACTGCTGCTGCGACGTGCTCCAGAAGGACAGCGACTCCGGCGGCACCTGGATCCGCACCACGCGCTGCCTGCCGGGACGCACGGTGACCGCCTTGAAGCCCACCAGCTGCCGCCACGGGCTGGCGCCCTCGGTGCCGCGCAGCCGCCCGACGTACACCTGCGGCACGTCGATGCCCCGACGGTCGCCGACGTTGCGCACGGTGAATCGCACCGTCGCCCCGCCGGTGGACCGGTCACGGGTGACCCGCAGGTTGCGGTAACGGAAGTCGGTGTAGGAGAGCCCGTGCCCGAACGCGAAGCTCGGGTTCTGCCCACGGCCCAGGCCCCGGTAGCCGACGAGGACGTCCTCGGTGAAGTTCGTGACACCCACACCGATGCCGGGCACCTGCGCCTCGTTACGAGGCACGCTGGCCGGCAGGTGGCCGGACGGGTTGACCCGTCCGAACAGGACGTCGGCGATCGCGTTGCCCTGCTCCTGCCCGGGATACCAGGCCTGGATCACCGCCCGGGTGCCCCGGATCCAGGGAGCCACCCGCGACACGGTGCCGGTCTCCAGCACGACGATCGTGCGGGGATTGACCGCCGCGACCGCCCGGATCAGCTGCTCCTGCTCCTTCGGCAGGGCGAGCGAGGGCCGGTCGACGCCCTCGGTCTCGTAGTCCCGGACCACGACGACGGCGACGCGGCTCTGGTCTGCAGCCGTCACCGCCGCCTGCATCATCGGCGACATCACCGACTCAGGGTGCTCCCAGAACAGCCGCACCTGGCCACCCTGGTAGGTGTTGAGCGCCGGCGCGGCGTACTCGATGCGGACCTGGATCTGCTGGCCCTGCTGCAGGGTGATCGACCG
>JAPSKJ010000575.1 GCA_031177735.1 Nocardioides sp. | reverse complement strand
GAAGATGGTGGCCTGCGAGCCGAACCCGATGATCAGCAGCACCAGCGGCACCCACGCCGTCGCCGGCACGGGGCGGACCAGGTTGACGGTCAGGTCGAGCGCCCGGTTGACCCACGCGTAATAGCCCATCAGCACACCGAGCGGCACCCCGAACAGGCAGGCCAGGCCGAAGCCGGCGAGCACGCGCAGCACGCTGGCACCGAGGTGGCCCCACAGCTCCCCGGCGTACGCCGTGTCGTAGTTCCCCCCGAACGCGAAGGCCCACAGCAGCCGGGCGACGTGCCAGGGCTCGGGCAGGAAGCCCATCTTGATGTCGAAGGGCAACACCCACTGCTGCTGCACGCCGACGTGCCAGAGCAGCACGAGGAGCACCGGCACGACCAGCGACACCGCACCGCCGCGGAGCATGCGCAGCGCCCCGCCCGTGGCGGAGGGGGGAGGGAGCATCAGGACGCGGGCTCCTCGGTCGAGGCGAACGACGCGTCGTAGACCGGCTCGGTGGGCGCCTCCTCGATCATCCCCAGCCGCACCATCTGCGCGGCCAGGCTGTCGATCTGCTCCTGGTAGGTCGGTGACAGGTCGGCCCGCAGCCAGAAGTTCTGCATCGCGTGCTGGAGGGTGCCCTGGTCGCCGCCGTACTCCTCGACCATCTCCGGCAGCCACTCGTCCACCGCTCCCGCCATGTAGTCGGTGGTCGCGGCGTGGGTGTCGACGACGGCCTGGACCAGCTCCGGGTCCTCCTGGATCAGGCCCTTCGTGGTCAGCAGGCCGATGTTGACCCGGCCGATCTCGGTGTCGTAGAGCGAGGTGAGCTCGTGGCCGCCGCTTGCGAGGGCGAGCGAGACGCCGATCTCCGGCGCCGCGAAGGCGTCGATCTGCCCGGTGTTGAAGGCGTTGAAGAACTCCGGCGCCGTGAGGGAGACCAGCTCGAAGGAGTCGGGGTCGACGCCGGCCGCCTCGAGGGTGAGCTGCATCGCCACGTACTGGGAGCTGGAGGCCAGGTAGCCGACCTTCTTGCCGGGCAGGTCCTCCAGGGTGGGCACTGCCTCGCTCCCGATGAAGCCGGATCCGCCGTCGGCCGCCCCGGCGACGACCGTGATGTCGCGGCCCTGGGCCGCACCCGCGATGGTGGCGGTGATCGAGCCGACCGCGAAGTCGACCTGCCCGCTGGTCAGGGCGTCGTTGAGGGCGGGCGCGGTGTCGAGGGTGACCACCTCGTAGGTGATGCCGCCCTGCTCGTGGTCCTCGTAGAGGAAAGGCGCGTAGAAGTGCGGCTGGCCGCGCAGGGTGCCGACCGTGACGGTCTCCCCCTCGACGCCGCCGCCCGCGCTGCTCGCCTCGTCGCTGCCGCACGCCGCGAGCGTGCTCGTCAGCGCCAGCGCCGCACCCGCTGCCAAGATCCGAACTGTCCGCACCCGCGTCTCCTCGCGTCCGTCCGCCCACCGGTGTGGGGTCGGCGCCCACGGTGCCGCGCTCGCGTTGCCGGCCGGTAAAACGCTTGTTTCAGTCCTGGTTCGACCGTTTCGAAGCGGCCGTCCGGCCGCAGTG
>JAPSKJ010000574.1 GCA_031177735.1 Nocardioides sp. | reverse complement strand
CTTAGTTCAGCGCACCGAGGTCTCGGACCGAGAGCCGGACCCTGACCTCCTGCTGGACTCCCCGGATCCGGGCCGCGATCCTGCCGGGCCGGGACGGTGGGTCTCGCGTGAGGGGCTACGCGGTGGCGTGTTGATCGGCGCGGCAGTGGCCGCCCTGGCGGCGGTGGTGGGGTTCGGAATCTGGCTGGGAGCCTGGCTGAACGAGCACTGGGGGATCTATGCCGTCGTGCCGCAGGTGGTGTGCATGCTGCTGGCCGTCTGGGCTCTGGCCGGCGAGCAGCGCCGCCGGTGGGAGGAGCGGCGGGCCCGGGGCGTGCGGGTGTCGCTGGAGGAGATCGACGCTCTGCATCATCGCGAGTTCGAGTTCGTGGTGCGAGATCTGATGCGCCGTGATGGCTTCGAAGCCGAGCGGGTCGGCGGGGCGCACGATGACGTCTGCGACGTCCGCGGTGTCGACGCGGATGGCCGGATTTGGGTCGTTCAGTGCAAGCACAAGCGGGACGGCTGGGAGGGCAAGGCCATCGGGGTGGAGGTCTTGCAGCGGCTCGCTGGCACTGCGACTACGGTCCACGGGGCCGGTTCGCGCTTATCGTCACCAACGGCCGGTTCACCGTGTCGGCGGTGGAGCGGAGCGAGACGTACGGCGTGCACCTGATCGACCGGGGCCGGTTGGAGCTGTGGGCCGCCGAGGGCCGGCCGCTGTGGACGGTGCTGGAAGGGGTCAAGCCCGCCCGGCGGCTGCCGGGCCAACGCCGCCGGCGGCCCGGGCAGACCCGGACCGCCGCTGCCGTGTCGGCCTCGGGCCGTCAGGGCTGGCCGAGGGCCCGGTAGATCCATCCGGCGCCGCGCCATTCGTCGGCGTTGAGGGTGCCGCGGGCGTCGATCACCTTCGCCTTCGCGACGAGGGAGGCGAGGCGGGCGGGGTCGATGTGCCGGTAGTGGGGCCACTCGGTGAGGTGCAGCAGCAGGTCGGCGTCCTGTGCGGCGGCGATCGGGTCGTCGGCGTAGTCGAGGGCGGGGTGGAGCTTGCGGGCGTTGTCGAGGGCCTTGGGGTCGGTGACGGTGACGCAGGCGCCGAGGTCGTGCAGGGCCTGGGCGACGGCGAGGGCGGGTGAGTCGCGGATGTCGTCGGTCTCGGGCTTGAAGGCGGCGCCCCAGACGGTGATCCGCTTGCCCCGCACGTCGCCGCCGAGCTCCTGGCGGGCCATGGCGGCGACGCGCTCGCGTCGGCGGGCGTTGACGGCGTTGGCTTCGCGGAGGATCCCGGCGGCCGGTGCGGCGTCGAGTTCGTCGGCGCGGGCGATGAAGCCGCGCAGGTCCTTGGGCAGGCAGCCGCCGCCGAACCCGAGGCCGGGGCGCATGCCGCGGCGGCCGATGCGGTGGTCGTGGCCGAGGATGTCGGCGAGCTCGGTGACGTTGGCGCCGGAGGCTTCGCAGACCTCGGCCATTGCGTTGACGAAGGAGATCTTGGTGGCGAGGAAGGAGTTCGCGGCGCCCTTGGCGAGCTCGGCGGTGGCCCAGTCGGTGACGATCGTCGGCGTGCCGGTGT
>JAPSKJ010000573.1 GCA_031177735.1 Nocardioides sp. | reverse complement strand
CCATCGAGCTGTGCGAGGCGGCGGGGCTGCGCCGGGCGTGGCTGTGGACGCTCGCCCACGTGTGGCTCGGCACCGTCGAGGTGCTCCGCGGCCACGTCGACCAGGCCGCCGAGCTGGTCGACCTGGCTCTGAGCGCCGGCCGGGCCCGCGGTGACCGGCTCGCCGTCTACATCGCGCTCTTCACCGCCGCCCAGGTCTCAGTCGTCTCCGGCGACACCGACCGTGCCCGCGCTCAGCTCGAGGAGGGCATCCTGCTCAGCCGCGACACCGGCGATCTGGCCAACCTCGCCTACTTCCTGGAGGCGCTGGCGGTCGCCGACGCGCGCGATGGTCGGCTCGACCGCGTCGGCTGGCTGGTGGGTGCGGCCGCAGCCCTGCGCGACGGGGTCGGATCCAACGTCTACGGCTACTACCGCCCCGACCCCGTCATGCTCGCCGAGGCTCAGCAGGTCGCTCGTGAGGCCCGCCCCTCGGCGTACGACCTGGAGGTCGCGCAGGGCCGGGCGCTGGGTGTCGAGGAGATGATCAGGTTGGCGACGAGCCGGGAGCCGCAAGCCGCCGGCAAGTGACCCGCAAGGCCTCGCAGGCAGGGTGGTCGGACCACCCGAGAGGAGGCCTGAGTGCCCGAGGTCGTGCCAGAGGTCCTGCCCGAGCCCGAACGCGAGCCGGTGACCTGGCTGCCGGCGGCCTGGTGCCGCCCGCAGTGGGTGCCGCTGGATGCCGGCCACCACCTGCGTCCGCTCGCGGCAGCCGACATCGACCTGCAGATGGCCGCGGTGATCGGGTCGCGCGAGCGGATCTGGGCGGACTTCGGCGCCGCGTGGGGCTGGCCTGCGCCCGACCTGACCCGTGAGCGGGAGCTGGTCAACCTGACCCGCACCGAGGCGGAGGCCGCGGCGCACGAGTCGTTCGTCTACGCGGTGTTCCCAGAGGATGAGCGCACCCTGCTCGGCAACGTGTACGTCGACCCGCCCGGCCGCCCGGGCGCGGATGCCGACGTCTCGTGGTGGCTGGTCGAGGAGCTGGCCGGCTCGCCGCTGGCGGCCCGCCTCGAGTCGTGGGTGCGCCGGTGGATCGCCGAGGCGTGGCCGTTCCAGCGCCCGCGCTTCCTGCCCGCCGACCTGACCTGGGCGCAGTGGCTGGACCTGCCGGAGGGTGTGCCCTGTCCGCTGGCGGGGGACTGTGGAGGCATGAGCACCAACGATCCCATCCGTGAGGCGTCCGAGGCCGATCTGGCCGAGCAGGAGCAGGGGCTCGACGGCTCCGGCATGCTGACCGAGGCCGGTGCCCCGTCCGGCGAGGCCAACGAGGCCGACGTCCTCGAGCAACGGCAGCCGTTGCGCGGCGCCGAGCCGGCCGTGGCCGCGAACGAGGTCGACGAGGCGGACGCCCTCGAGCAGGGCACCGAGGTGACCACCGACGACGACGGCTACCCGCACGAGGCCGAGGAGCGCTAGCGGGTGCGGGGCGCGCTGGCCGGCGCCGATGTGCCGGTCAGGCGAGGCCGTCGATCAGACGAGCGAGCGCCGCTGGGTCCTGGAGGTGGGCGAGATGCCCTTGGC
>JAPSKJ010000572.1 GCA_031177735.1 Nocardioides sp. | reverse complement strand
AGAGTCGATTGTGGGGACGACGTGACCTTTGCCGAGTACTTCCAGGTCCTGCAGCGTCGCTGGGTGGTGTGGGGATCCGGCCTGATGCTGGGACTGCTCGCCGCCGCGGCGGTGTGTGTGTTCTCGCCCGTGCAGTACACCGCCGTCGCGACCTCGTTCGTCACCGTCGGCGAGCAGGCCGAGGAGGGTCAGGGCGAGATCTTCCAGGGCTCGCAGTTCGCCGTGCAGCGGGTGAAGTCCTACTCACCGCTCGCGACGAGCCCGCGGGTCCTCGGGCCGGTCGCGGAGAATCTCGGACTGGACATCACCCACCAGGCGTTCGCCCGCAAGGTCACCGTCTCGAGCCCACCCGAGACCGTGCTCATCGAGCTCGCCGTCACCGACGCGAGCCCCAGCCGTGCCGCCCGGCTCGCCGACGCCGTCAGCGAGCAGCTGGGGGCCGTGATCGAGGAGCTCGAGACCGCGAGCGGCACCGAGGTCTCCAACGTGCGGGTGTCGCTGGCCCAGCCGGCCACCGTCCCGGCTCAGCCGTCGTCTCCCCGCGTGCTGCTGAACCTCCTCCTCGGCTCGGCGGCCGGGCTCGCTCTCGGCCTGGTCGCCGCCATCCTGCGTCATCACCTGGACCGACGGGTCAAGACCGCCGAGGACGTGCGGGTGCAGACCGGCATGTCCCCGCTCGGCGTGACGATCCATCAACCGGAGGCGAAGCGGCACCCGTTGGTGGCACTGGACTGGCGCTCGGCGTCGGCCGAGCGCTTCCGGACCGTGCGCACCGCGCTGAAGTTCGCGACGGTCGACCGCGAGCTGCGGCACTTCGTCATCACCTCCGCTGTGAGCGGAGACGGCAAGACCCTGGTGGCCTGCAACCTGGCGATCAGCTGGGCGCAGGCAGGTGCGGCCGTCTGCCTGGTCGAGGCCGACCTGCGCCGCCCTGCCGCGGCCGGCTTCTTCGGCATCGAGGGCACCCTCGGCCTCTCCGACGTCCTGGTGGGGGAGGCTTCCCTCGACGACGTCCTCATCCCGTGGAACCACAGCATGCTGACCGTGCTGCCGGCCGGATCGCTGCCCCCGGACCCTGCGGCCCTGCTCGGGACCTCGGCGATGCACGGCCTGGTCGACACTCTCCGGGAGCGGTTCGACATCGTCATCTACGACTCGCCCCCGGTGCTGTCGGTGACCGATGGGATCGTCCTCGGGGAGCAGGTGGACGGCGTCGTGCTGGTGGCGCGCGCCGGCACGTCGCGACGCGAGCACGTCGCGGCCGCGGCGGAGGTGTTCCGGCAGGCGCGGCTCACCCTGCTCGGCACCGTCCTCAACGGCGACAAGGGCCGCAGCCAGCGGCTGCACGACTACAGCTCGGAGCTCTCGCAGACGCGCGCCGAGCTGACCGGCTTCCCAGGCTCCGCGCCGCAGCCGGCTGGCCCCCCGCCGCAGTCGGCCGCTGCCGCCCGCAACGCGGGGCCGCAGGTCAAGAACGCGGGGCCGCAGGTCAAGCCGGGTGCGGCACGCGGATGAGCGCGTCGACCAGCTGCTCCACCGCCGGGTTGAGCTGACCGCGCACCA
>JAPSKJ010000571.1 GCA_031177735.1 Nocardioides sp. | reverse complement strand
CCACGACCCGGTGCTGCTGGGAGTGGTCGACGACTGGATCGCCTCGATCGACGAGACGACGTTCGAGGACGTGCTGCCGCTGGTCCGCCGCACGTTCTCCCGGTTCGAGGCCGCCGAGCGGCGCCAGATCGCCGGGCGGGTGCGCAGCGGACCCACCACCGCCCGGCCGGCCGGCGACGACCTGGACCTCGACCGGGCGATGCCGGCCGCCCGCCGGGTCGCCGACCTGCTCGGCCTGGCCGCACCGGGGGAGTCCTGATGACGCGTGACCGACTGACCCGTTGGCGGCTCGTGCTCGGTGCGCCCGCCGACGAGGCCGGCGACGCGGAGCGGGGCGCGGGGGTGTCGTTGACGGCGGAGGACGCGGCACGCGACCGGGCGCTGGCCGAGCTCTACGACGGCAGCCGCCGAGGCGGTCTCGGGGGTTCGGCCCCCAAGGTCGCCCGCTGGCTCGGCGACATCCGCACCTACTTCCCGAGCTCGGTGGTCCGGGTCATGCAGGCCGACGCCATGGACCGGCTCGGCCTGCACCAGCTGCTCCTCGAGCCGGAGTCACTCGGCGCCGTACAACCCGACCTCAACCTGGTCACCACCCTGGTCGGTCTCAACCGGGTCATCCCCGAGCGGAGCCGGGCGACCGCCCGGGCGGTCGTGCGCGCGGTCACCGACGAGCTCGAGGCCCGGCTCAGCGCCGCGACCGTGCAGGCCGTCACCGGCGCCCTCAACCGGGCGGCCCGCACCCGCCGCCCACGCCACCACGAGATCGACTGGCAGCGGACCATCGCGGCGAACCTCAAGCACTACCTGCCCGACCACCACACCGTCGTCCCCGAGCGCCTGATCGGCCACGCCCGCAAGCAGCAGCGCACCGAGCGGCAGATCATCCTCTGCATCGACCAGTCCGGGTCGATGGCCGAGTCGGTCGTCTACTCCTCGGTCTTCGGCGCCGTGCTCGCCTCCCTGCGGAGCGTCTCCACCCGGCTGGTCGTCTTCGACACCTCCGTCGTCGACCTCACCGAGGAGCTCGACGACCCGGTCGACGTGCTGTTCGGCGTGCAGCTGGGCGGTGGCACCGACATCAACCAGGCGCTGGCGTACTGCCAGGGGCTCATCGAGCGGCCCGAGGACACGGTGCTCGTGCTCATCAGCGACCTCCTCGAAGGCGGCATCGCCGAGGAGATGCTGCGTCGCGCGGGCGAGATCACCAGCGCCGGCGCCACCATGGTCGTGTTGCTCGCGCTCTCCGACAGTGGCCACCCGGCCTACGACGCCGACCACGCCGCAGCGCTCGCCGGGCTGGGCGTGCCGGCCTTCGCCTGCACCCCCGACCTGTTCCCCGACCTGATGGCCGCCGCCATCGAGAAGCGCGACCTCACCCGGTGGGCCGCCGGCCACGACATCCCGGTCGCCGTGGCGGTCGAGGAGGGCTGACCCGGCTTTGGTGCGGGCCGGTGCGCTCACCTAGACTTCCCCGCAACCCCCCGTGTGGCGGCATCTCGCCCAACTCCCCCAGGGCCGGAAGGCAGCAAGGGTAAGTGAGCTCTGTCGGGTGCGCGGGGGGCC
>JAPSKJ010000570.1 GCA_031177735.1 Nocardioides sp. | reverse complement strand
CCACCGACCCCGCCGAGGCCGAGCTCTTCGTGGCCGCACGCCGGCACACGCTGGTGGCGCTGGAGGGCCGGGGCGCGCTCCTCTTCGAGGACGTCGGCGTGCCCGTGCCGCGGCTGCCCGAGCTGGTGGCAGAGGTGGCCGGCATCGCGGCGCGGCACGGGCTGGAGATCGCCGTGGTGGCCCACGCCGGCGACGGCAACACCCACCCGGTAATCGTCTACGACGCTGCGGACCCCGACGCCGTGGCCCGCGCCCGCGCCGCCTTCGCCGACGTCATGGCGGCCGCGATCCGCCTGGGCGGCACCATCACCGGCGAGCACGGCGTCGGCCGTGCCAAGCGCGCCGCGCTCCCCGACCAGCTCGGCCCCGACGTCCTGGCGCTGACCTGGCGGATCAAGGACGCGCTCGACCCGCACGGCATCCTCAACCCCGGTGCCGTGCTTCCCGATCGACCCCGGAGGAACCCATGACCCAGATCGTGCGCCGCCACCTCTTCGGCCCCGGCCCGACCAACCCCTACCCCGAGGCGACCGAGGGGCTCGCCCGGCCGCTGCTCGGTCACCTCGACCCGGCCTTCCTCACGATCATGGACGAGACCTGCGAGCGGCTCCGCGAGGTGTGGGGCACGCGCGCCAACCGGACCCTTCCGCTCTCGGCGACCGGGTCGGCCGGCATGGAGGCGGCCTTCGTCAACATCGTGAACCCCGGCGACGTCGTGGTGGTCGCGGTCAACGGGCTGTTCGGCCAGCGGATGTGCGACGTGGCGGCCCGCTGCGGGGCCGAGGTGGTGCCGGTCGAGCACCCGTGGGGCACCCCGATCGACCCCGAGCGCGTCGTCGCGGCCCACCCCGCACCCACCGTCGTCGCGGCCGTCCACGCGGAGACCTCCACCGGGGTCCGCTCCGACATCGCCGCGCTCGGCGAGGCGGTCCGCGCCGCCGGGGACGCGCTGCTGCTGGTCGACGCGGTGACCTCGATCGGCGGCATCGAGCTGCGCGCCGACGACTGGGGCATCGACATCGGCTACGCCGGCACCCAGAAGTGCCTCGGCGTCGCCCCCGGCCTGGCGCCGTTCACCATCAGCGAGCGGGCCTACGAGCGCCGTGTCGAGCGACCCCGCTCGTGGTACCTCGACCTCGGCCTGCTCGGCGGCTACGTCGGCGACACCCGCGGCAGCGCGCCAGCACGCACCTACCACCACACGGCGCCGGTGGCGATGGTGGCCTCGCTGCACGCCGCACTCGGGCGGATCCTCGACGAAGGACTCCAGGACGTGTGGGCTCGGCACGCCGCAGCCGGCCAGGCGCTCCAGGACGGGCTGGAGGCGATGGGCCTGGAGCTGTTCGCGGAGAAGGGCGCGCGGCTGCCCGAGCTCACCACCGTGCGGGTGCCGGACGGCGTCGACTCCGCCGCTGTGCGCCGCACGCTGCTGGAGCGTTACGACATCGAGATCGGCGCGGGCGTCGGCGAGCACGCCGCGTCGGTGTGGCGGATCGGCCTGATGGGCCCCAACGCCCGCCCGGACGCGGTCGCGCTCGTGCTGGGCGCGCTCCAGGAGGTCCTGG
>JAPSKJ010000569.1 GCA_031177735.1 Nocardioides sp. | reverse complement strand
CGGGCGCTCGCCGAGCACCACCGGGCGCAGGGCTGGCGCGGTGACCCCGCTCAGTACGGCGCTGCGGCGGCGATCCTGCTCGGCGACCTGCTGCTGACCTGGGCCGACGAGCTGCTGCGCACGGCCGGCTTCCCGCCGGGGCCGACCGCGGCGGCGATGCGGATCTTCGACCTGTGCCGCTCGGAGGTCATCGCCGGCCAGTTCCTCGACGTGTCGGTCCAGGCCCGCGGCCGGGCCGACGTGGCGACGGCGATGACCGTGCTGCGCTACAAGTCCGCGAAGTACTCCATCGAGCGGCCGCTGCACATCGGGGCCGCCCTGGCCGGCGCCGACGAGGAGACGCTCGCGGCCCTGACCGCCTACGGCCTGCCGCTCGGCGAGGCCTTCCAGCTCCGTGACGACCAGCTCGGCGTCTTCGGTGATCCGGCGGCGACCGGCAAGCCGGCGGGTGACGACCTCGTCGAGGGCAAGCGCACCGTGCTGGTCGCGCTCGCGCTGGACGGTGCCTCCGCCGCCGACGCGGCCCTGCTCGACACCGCGCTCGGCAGCGCGCTGTCGCAGGCGGAGGTGGAGCGGCTGCGCACCATCATCCGCGACTCCGGTGCCGAGGGGCAGGTGGAGGCTGTCATCACCGAGCTCACCCGCCTGGCCGTCGCCGCACTCGAGAGGGCGGACCTGGAGGAGTCGGCGCGCGGCGTACTCGTCGAGCTGGCGACGTCGGCCACCCAGCGCGCGGTCTGAGCGTGCGTTCCGGCGCAGCCTCAGTCCAGGCTGGGCAGGCCGGTCTCGGGGCCCTCGCCGCGCAGCAGCACGTCGAAGCCGCCCTGGGCGGCGCGGTCGCGGAAGAGCCTGACCAGCTTGGCGAAGCCGGGTTTGTCCTCGCGGGCGAGCGGTCCCCAGCCGTCCCACAGCAGGACGGTAGGGCCGTCGAGGTCGCGCAGGCAGTCCCACAGCGCGTCGAGGTTGCCGCCGTAGTGGTCCGGTAGGCCCAGTGCCGGTCCGAGCGCCTGGAGCGTGTCGGCGCGCGTGGTGCCGAGCGGCCAGGCGTCGAGGTGGGCGAAGCGCCACCCTGCTGTCTCGACGGCGTGGCGCACGTCGTCGACGTCGAAGGCCGCGTGCCAGTGGTGGACCCCCGGCTTCACGTTGCCCGCGAGCAGCGCTGCCAGGCCGCTCATCGGAGCTCCCGCGGGGTCGTGGCGGCAGGTGGCGCCGTGAGGCGGTTCATCGGCGGATCAGCTCGAAGGACTGGTAGTGGTCGGCGGTCCAGTACATCTCCCCGTCGCCACCGACGACGATGCGCCGGGGCCCGCGGTCGCCCTCGCCGGGGTTGGGCACGGTGTACTCGGCGTAGTAGCCGCTCTCCCGGTCGGGGAGCAGGCCCTCGTCGTTGCGGAAGGTGCTGCCGTCCTTGTCGTAGGGGTACGGGCCGCCGGCGTCGATCAGCTCGATGGTCTCGCGCGCCTGGGCCGGCAGGTCCGCGACGTCGATGATCGGCAGGCCGCTCTCGGTGTCGACCTCCCACTCGGAGTCGTCCTCGCTGCCGTCCTCCACGCCGTCGGCGTCGTC
>JAPSKJ010000568.1 GCA_031177735.1 Nocardioides sp. | reverse complement strand
CGAGCGGAGCGATCCACTCCGCCGTCGCCCGCACCTGCGCGCGGCCCTCCTCCGACAGCCCCGGGTTGTCGCCGCCCAGCCCGCCGGAGAACCGCTTGGCCAGCGTGTGCGCGGTGACGCCGTGGCGCACCAGCACCAGCGTGGTCGCCTCGGCGGGCGCTGCCCAGCCACGCGTCGGCGTCGCCGCGGAATGCTCGGCCTCGTGGACCGGTGGCGTCTGGGGTGACTCGACGTCAGCGAGCAGCGAGTCGTCGTCGCGGTGGTCGCTCACCGGCGGGCACTCACAACCCGGACTCGGCGGTCCGCACCAGGATCCGCGAGCACTCCTGGCAGCGCACCACCTCGTCGCTGGACGCCGACCGGATCGAGGCGATCTCCGCCGGGTCGAGGCTGATCCGGCAGCCGCCGCACTCGCGGGCCCGGATCTCGGCCGCGCCGACGCCGTTCTTCTGCTCGCGCAGCCGCTCGTAGAGCGCCATCAGGTCCGCCGGCATCCCGTCGGTCGCGGGCCCGCGCTCGGCGGTGACCTCGGCGAGCTGGGCGTCGATCTCGGCGAACTTCGCGTCGCGCGCCTCGACCAGCACCGCCAGCCGCTCGTCGGTGCCCGCCAGCTCCTGCTCGAGCCGCTGCATGGTCTCCTGGGCGGTCTCCAGGCGCTCCATCACCTCGAGCTCCTCGTCCTCCAGCACCGAGATCCGCCGATCGAGGGAGACCAGCTCGTGCTGCATGCGCTCGAGGTCCTTGGGGTTGCTGATCGCGCCGGAGTCCATCCGCTGCTGGTCACGAGTACGCCGCGTCCTGACCGCCTCGACGGCCTGATCGGCCTTGCGCTGCTCGGTGGTCAAGTCCTCGACGGCGATACGGGCGTCGCGCAGCTTGTCCTCCACCAGCCGCCGGCTCTGCTGCAGCGAGGCGATCTCGGCCAGCTCGGGCAGGCTCGCCCGCTGGTGGCGCAGCTGGGCGGCGCGGGAGTCGAGCTCCTGGATGTCGAGGAGCTTGAGTTGGGCGAACGGGTCGGCTTTCAGCGGAGTTCTCCTCGCATCGTTTGTTCTCGAGTTCAGGGCCGCGTCGCCGGCTCGGCGCGAAACCGCCAGGGATCGGTCACCAGCGTGCTGACGCGGGTCTCCACCGTATCGCCCCCGGCTCCGTCCAGCGCCTTCCGGAGCTTCGCCTCCACCACCGGCAGCCAGGTCCACTCGGCGGCCCAGTGCGCCACGTCGACCAGCGCCGGGCCGCCCTGCTCGAGGAACTCCGCCGCGGGGTGGTGCCGCAGGTCGCTGGTCAGGTAGACGTCGGCACCGATCCCGAGCACCGTGTCGAGCAGGAAGTCGCCGGCCCCGCCGCACAGCGCCACCCGGGTGACCTGGCGGTCCGGGTCGCCGGCCACGCGTACGCCGTGGGCGGTCTGCGGCAGCGCGGCCGCGACCCGCTCGGCGAACTCCCGCAGCGTCTGCCGCTCGACGGTGCCGATGCGACCGGTGCCCGTCGCGGCGACGCTGGTCGGGGCGAGCTCGACGACGTCGTACGCGGGCTCCTCGTAGGGGTGCGAGGCCAGCAGCGCGGCCAC
>JAPSKJ010000567.1 GCA_031177735.1 Nocardioides sp. | reverse complement strand
GTGATCACTCGCACCCGACGCGGCGCGAGCCGGGCCGTCGTCACCGCCGATGGGGCCGGCTCGCCCGACCCGCAGGCCACCGGACAGGGTGCCGGGGAGCCTGCGCCCGGAGGCGGCCCGGCCGGCGACGACGAGCCGCACGTGGAGCACGTGCCGGTGAAGAAGAAGGGCAGCCGCAAGCGCTAGCCGGCGTGCGGGGCAGCATGCTCGCCGTAGCGCCGCGACGTTTTGCGGTGCTACGCCGAGCGCCGTAGTATTGAACCTCGGCGTGCGCAGCGCGCCGATCTGCGTGCATCCCACCCCTCCATTCGCCGGGCGACCGGAGTGGGGCAGGCGTGTGCCGCAGAGCCACAAGCAACGCATGAGTCAGGGATGAAGGAGACCGCGGTGTACGCGATCGTGAAGGCTGGCAGCACCCAGCAGAAGGTTGCCGTCGGCGACGTCATCGAGATCGACAAGGTCGGGACCGGTGTCGGCGAGTCGGTCACCCTGCCGGTCGTCCTCGTGGTCGACGGCGAGAAGGTCACCGCGACCGGTCTCGACAAGGCCTCCGTGACCGCCGAGGTCGTCGGCGCCACGAAGGGCCCGAAGATCATCATCCAGAAGTACAAGAACAAGACCGGTTACAAGAAGCGCCAGGGTCACCGCCAGAAGTACACCCAGGTCAAGGTCACCGCGATCAACGCCTGATCGCGCCAGAGACGACTGAAGAAGGACTGAAGAGATGGCACACAAGAAGGGTGCGGCGTCCACCAAGAACGGCCGCGACTCGAACTCCCAGCGTCTCGGCGTGAAGCGCTTCGGTGGCCAGGTTGTCAACGCCGGCGAGATCATCGTCCGCCAGCGGGGCACCCACTTCCACCCGGGCGCCAACGTCGGCCGTGGCGGTGACGACACCCTGTTCGCGCTCGCTGCCGGTGCCGTCGAGTTCGGCACGCGCCGCGGTCGCCGCGTCGTCAACATCGTTCCGGGCGAGTGATCTGACGCTCGTCTGAGCTCCACCTCCTTCGAAGGGCGTCCCTAGAATCGGGGACGCCCTTCGACCATTTCCGGGCACCTGCTCGACCACCGAAAGAAGACCATGGCTGTTCCAACCTTCGTCGACCGCGTCACGCTGCACGTCAGCGCCGGTCGGGGCGGCAACGGCGTGGCGTCGGTGCACCGCGAGAAGTTCAAGCCGCTCGGCGGCCCCGACGGCGGCAACGGCGGGCCGGGCGGCTCGGTGATCCTGCGGGTCGACCCCGATGTCACCACGCTGATCGACTACCACCACAGCCCGCACCGCAAGGCCACCAACGGCGGCCAGGGCGCCGGCGGTCACCGCAACGGCGCCCACGGTGAGGACCTCGTCCTGGCCGTGCCCGACGGCACGGTCGTCACCGACGAGCACGGCAACGTGCTGGCCGACCTGGTCGGGGCGGGCAGCGAGCTCGTCGTGGCGGAGGGCGGCCGCGGGGGCCTGGGCAACGCGGCGCTGGCCAGCAGCAAGCGCAAGGCTCCCGGATTCGCGCTCCTGGGCGAGCCCGGCGAGGAGCGGGTCATCGGCCTCGAGCTCAAGGTCGTGGCCGACGTCGGCC
>JAPSKJ010000566.1 GCA_031177735.1 Nocardioides sp. | reverse complement strand
GCCCGGCCGGGTCCTCCTCGACGCTGGCGACGTGCACCAGCGCGTCGCCGGTGTTGACCAGCGGAGCCCGGTTGAGGCCGATCACGATGCCGGTGCGGTCGGCGTGCACCAGCCGCACCCGGCGGCCCAGGGTGTCGCTGATCCCGCCGAGCCGGCGGCCCTGCTCGACGAGGTCGCCGAGGTCGACGTCGAGCTGCAGGATGCCGCTGCCCCGGGCCCGCACCCAGGCGCTGGACCGCGACACCACCGGCAGCACGGGGCCGTCCTCCGGCCCGTCCTCGGCAGTCGTCGGCTCGAGCGCACCGGCCTCGTCGTCGTCGACCATGTCCAGGGCCCGCAGCACCCGCCCGACACCGGCGACGCCGGCCTCGATGGCGTCCTCGTCGAAGCGCAACGCCTCGCCGGCCTCGAAGACCAGCACCCGCGCACCGGCCGCTCGGGCCTCCTGGCGCAGCGACCCGTCGCGCAGCGCGGCGTGCAGCGCCACCGGAGCGCCGAAGGCGAGCGCGAGCCGGCGGGTCTCGGGGTCGTCGAGGTCGGCCCGGATCTGGGGCAGGTTGGCCCGTCGGTCGGCGGCCGTGTGCAGGTCGAGGCCGACCGAGCACTTCGCCACGATCTCGGTCATGAACAGGTGCGCGATCCGGCTGGCCAGCGACCCACGGGCCGAGCCCGGGAAGGAGCGGTTGAGGTCGCGGCGGTCGGGCAGGTAGCGGTCGCCGGTCATGAAGCCGAGCACGTTGACCACCGGCACCGCGACCACGGTGCCACGCAGCGTCTTCGGCGAAAGCTGGGTCATCACCCGACGGATGATCTCGACGCCGAGCACCTCGTCGCCGTGGATCGCCGCGTTGACCCACACCGACGGGCCGGGCTCCCGCCCGTGGAAGACCCGCACCGGCAGGCTGACGTCGCCGCCGGTCACCAGGCGCGTGATCGGCAGCTCCACCTCCTTGGCGGCGCCGGCGCGCACCCGCACGCTGCCGATGGAGAACGACTCACGCGCCATCGATACGCCCCCGGTTGGCTCGGCGCACCGCGCGCTTGGGCCGCCCGCCGCGGTAGGACGCGGCGGAGTCGACCAGGAAGCCCTGGCGCAGCACCTCGCGGCCGATGAGCATGCGGAAGCCCATCTCGTCGCGGCGGGTCAGCGTGACCTCGGCCGGCACGACCCGGTCGAGCAGGCGCAGGTCGAGCATCACGACCAGCCGCTCCTGCACGTGCCCGGTCGAGCTGCGCACCTCCCGGCGGTCGTGCACCGGCAGCTCCACCTCGACGGCGCCGGAGGAGCTGCGCTGCCAGGGGTGCACCTCGAACCGCACCCACGCGGAGCCGTCGCGGTCGAACTCCCTGAGCGCGAAGGCGTGCAACGACGACGTCCGCGCCCCGGTGTCGACCTTCGCCTTGAGCCACTCGACGCCCAGCCCGGGCAGACCGACCCACTCGCGCCAGCCCACCACACCCCGGCCCGCACCGTGCAGGGTGGTTGGATGAGTGGCGGACACGTCGCCTATCCAATCAGGACGTCTCGGTGAAGATCGCCATCCTCTCGCGCGCGCCACGCTCCTACAGCACCCAGCG
>JAPSKJ010000565.1 GCA_031177735.1 Nocardioides sp. | reverse complement strand
GCAGCGAGCCCTTCAGGGAGTCGGGGGCGGCCGAGGCGTCGGGGTCGTAGGCCAGGCAGGCCAGCCGACGCTTGAGCCAGCCCTCCCGCTCGACCTGGTCGCGGCAGACGTGGCAGGAGTGCACGTGCGCCCACGCGCGTTCGGCCTCGTCGTGGGGAAGCTGTCCGTCGAGGAGCGCGCTGACCTTGGCGCCGAGGTGCCCGATCATGCCCGCGCCCTCACGACGAGGATCCCCAGCCGAGGACGGCCGGGCCGGAGTACCGCAGGCGCCCACCTCGCGGCGCTCGGTGGGCGAGCGCGTCGCGGAGCATGGCACGGCCGCGGTGGATCCGGGACCGGACGGTGCCGAGCTTGGTGTCGAGGATCTGGGCGATCTCCTCATACGAGAGCCCCTCCACGTCGCACAGCACCACGGCGGCGCGGAAGTCCGGCGGGAGCGCCGCGAGAGCGGTCTCGATGTCGTCGTCGAAGTGCTGGTCGGCGAAGGCGAGGTCGGGCGCCGGCGAGGAGCTGGTCAGCCGGTCGGCACGCTCGTCGGAGAGCGCGTCGAACCGGATCCGCTGCTTGCGGCGGGCCTGGTCGAGGAAGAGGTTGGTGGTGATGCGGTGCAGCCAGCCCTCGAAGGTGCCGGGCGTGTAGGTGTCGAGGGAGCGGAAGACGCGCACGAACACCTCCTGGGTGAGGTCCTCGGCGTCGTGGCGGTTGCCGGTCAGCCGGTAGGCCAGCCGGTAGACGCGGTCGGAGTGCCGCTCGACGACCTCGTCCCAGGTGGGCACGCCGTCCATGGCGGACCGGCCGCCGACCTGACCGTCGAGCGTCTCGTCCATAGTCGTGCTCTCCTCACCCGGCAATGTGTGCGAGCTCTCGTGTAACGGCAGCGTAGACACCCTCTCTGAGTATTCCCTGTGGATAGCCCAACGATCCGGTGACCACCGGAGTTCCGGCCGGCTCGCGGCGGGGTCCGCGGCGCGGGCGTCGCTGCGCGATAGGTTGGATCCCGCCGACGACACCCGAGGGAGTACAGCCATCAGCACGCCAACGCCGCCGAACGCCGCCACGTGGACCTACGCCGAGCAGTTCGTCGCCGAGGACGACGTGCTCACCGCTGCGCGCTCGCGCGCCGAGGAGGTCGGCGTGACGCCGATCAGCCCCGGCGTGGGGGCCGCGCTCCGCTTCCTGGCCGCCGCGCTCGACGCCCGCTCGGTGGTCGAGGTGGGCACCGGCACGGGCGTCTCCGGCCTGTGGCTGCTGCGCGGGATGCGCGCCGACGGCGTGCTCACCACCGTCGACGTCGAGACCGAGCACCAGCGCCTGGCGCGGCAGACCTTCACCGAGGGCGGCGTGCCCAACCAGCGCGCCCGCACCATCGCCGGCGCCGCGCTCGACGTGCTCCCCCGCCTCACCGACGCCCACTACGACCTGGTGTTCTGCGACGGCGACAAGCGCGAGTACGCCGACTACCTCACCGAGGCGCTCCGCCTGCTGCGGCCTGGGGGCATCGTGGTCTTCGACAACGCGCTGTGGCACGGCAAGGTCGCCGACCCGGCGCAGCGCGACGAGGAGACCCTCGCCGTGCGCGAGCT
>JAPSKJ010000073.1 GCA_031177735.1 Nocardioides sp. | reverse complement strand
CGCTGAACTACGGTTGCCCACCATGTCGTGGGCTCTCGGGTGGTGGCCGCGGCGGATCTCCGCGGTGGCGGTGGCCGTCGTCGTACTCGGCGCGCTGACCGCCTGCGCCCAGAGCCCCGCGCCGACCCAAGCGGGCTCCTCGCCGACCGCGTCGCCCAGCGTGATCCGCATCCCGAGTCCGACGCCGTCGACCGGGCCGGTGGCGTCCGAGACTCCCGCGACGACGCCCACCCAGGACCCGCTCGCGGCGGCCGCGGAGGCGAAGGCCCAGCGCAAGGCCCAGCGCAAGGCGCAGCGCGCCGCCCGGAGCGAGCGCCGCGCAGCCCGCCTCCAGGCGCGCTACCAGCCCGACCGCGAGGTGTGGCAGGTCGCGCAGCCGGCGCACGCGGAGAACCCCGACAACCCGCTGGCCGGACGCACCTGGGGTGTCTACACCGGCGACCGCGAGCACACGTGGACCGCCTACGAGGCTGCGAGCGGCGAGACGCGCAGCCTGCTCGGGAGGATCGCGCTGCGCCCGAAGGCGTTGTGGCTGGGCGACTGGAGCGGCTCACAGGAGTCCATCGGCGGCGTCGTCGACGACTACATCGCCGACGCCTCCGGCGGCGACCCGGACGTGCTCGTGCAGATGGCGATCTTCCGGATGGTGCCGTGGGAGCACGCGGTCTGCGACCGCACCCCCTCCGGCGGCGAGCAGGATGCCTACCGCCGGTGGATCACCAATGCCGCCCGTGCGATCGGCGACCAGCACACCGCGGTCATCCTCCAGCCTGACCTGCCGTTCTGGTGGTGTGCCGACAGGTCCGTCACCAGCGCGTTGATCCGCCACGCCGTCGACGCCTTCGAGGCGCAACCGAACACCAGCGTCTACCTCGATGCCGGCGCCGCCGACTGGAGCAGCGTGCCGCAGATGGGGGCGCCGAGCGCCGTGCAGGCCGCCGAGATGCTGCTCGCCAACGGCATCGAGCGAGTCCGAGGGTTCGCGCTCAACGCCACCCACTACGTCGGCACCGCCGAGAGCGTCGCCTACGGCGCACGGCTGGTCGAGGAGCTCGCCGCGCGAGGGGTCGAGGACGTCCACTTCGTCGTCGACACCGCCCAGAACGGCAACGGCATGCTCTGGCCGGAGGTGGACGCCGACGGCGCGATCAACGACAACGCCCGGGTCTGCGGCTCGGTGCGCGACCGGGCCGGCTGCGTCACCCTCGGCATCCCGCCGACCTCGAGGGTGGGCGACCCGCGCTGGGGGCTCACCGGCGACCTGGCCGCCCAGGCTCGGGAGCACGCCGACGGCTTCCTGTGGTTCAGCCGGCCCTGGCTGCACATGCAGGCGGACTGGCACGGGTCGGAGCGCGCGGTGGGCCTGGCCCGCAGCACCGGCTGGCCCGGTCCGCCCCTGTAACCTGCGGGCCATGTCGGACCTGTGGTTCAAGCGTCGTCGGTACGGCTGGGGCTGGACGCCGGTGACCTGGCAGGGCTGGGCCGTCCTGGCGTGCTACGTCGCCCTGGTCGTGGCCGGCTCGCTCGCCTTCGGGGACGGCGGACCCGGCGAGGTGGCCCTCTTCCTGCTCCTGGTGGCGATCCTGACGGTGACGCTGGTCCAGATCAGCCTCGCCAGGGGACCGAAGCCACGGTGGCGCTGGGGCCGCAGCGCCTCGGACGACCCCGCCGAGGACCTCTGAGCGACGCGGGACACCCGCTGACGGACCGCTGACCGGCCGCGCCGGCGCACCGCCCGGTCGGGACCGGCTCTGGACGCCGGTGCACCACCGGAGCAGGATCGGGGCCATGGTCCTCATCCCGCCGCCCGTCTACGTGCTCGCCGGCGCCGTGGCGCAGAAGCTGCTCGCGCCTCCCGACCGGTCGGCCGGCGTACTCCGCAAGGTCGCGGGCGGGGCTCTGGCCGCCACGGCCGTCGGGCTCGACGTCTGGGCGACCCGGGAGTTCACCCGGCACCGCACCACGATCAACCCGATGCACCCGGCGAACGCGTCGGCGGTGATGGACACCGGGCCGTTCGCCTACACGCGCAACCCGATCTACCTGGCGATGACGTGCCTGCTCGCCGGGCACGCGTTCGCGCGCGGCGGCGCCGCGCCGTGGCTGCCGGTCGCCGGGTTCGTCGCGGTGATGGACCGCATCCAGATCCCGGCCGAGGAGCACGCGCTGCAGGAGAAGTTCGGCGAGGACTACGCCGGCTACGCCGACCGGGTGCCGCGCTGGTTCGGGCTGCGCAGCTGAAGGATCACTCACCACGCGTCCCCGGGGCGGTCCTCGCAGGTGACGTCCGCGGTGAGGTCGATGTGGACCGAGCTCCCGAAGCGCAGCGCCATCAGGGCGTCGTCCTCCTCGGCGCTGCGGACCCGGACGCCGTCGGCCAGCACCCACGACGGTCCCTGCCACCGCTCCCACCCGAGCCGCTCGTAGAAGCCCCAGGAGCCCGTTGCCAGCATCCCGAGGTCGTAGCGGGCCCGCAGGTGGACCCCCAGCTCCGTCATCACCCGGGCGCCGAGGCCGAGCCCCTGCCGGTCGGGCCGGGTGGCCACGTTCTCGACGTAGCCGGTGAAGAATGGCCGGTCGCCCACGAGGATGCGCCGCGGCACCACGCTCGCGTGCGACACCGGTGCTCCTGCCTCGAGGGCGATCACGTGCACCCCGCCGAGTCCGTGCTCGGCGTCGGTGTCGTCGAACTCCTCGAACGCCGCGTCCCACAGCTCCCGCAGGGCAGTGAGCAGCGCAGGTGAGAGCGCTGCCGTCTCGGCCACCAGCAGGTCCATGCCGCCGAGCCTAGGATGCTCAGACCAGCTCGGCGATCAGCTTCTCCACGCGTGATCGGATCTCGTCACGGATCGGCCGGACCGCCTCGATGCCCTGGCCGGCCGGGTCGTCGAGCACCCAGTCCTCGTAGCGCTTGCCGGGGAAGTAGGGGCACTCGTCACCGCAGCCCATCGTGACCACCACGTCCGAGGCCTGCACGGCCTCGGAGGTGAGCACCTTGGGGGTGCTGGCGGTGATGTCGATGCCCTCCTCGGCCATCGCCTGCACCGCGACCGGGTTGATCCGGTCGGCGGGCTGCGAGCCGGCGGACAGCACCTCGATCCGCTCACCGGCGAAGGACTGGAGGTAGCCGGCGGCCATCTGGGAGCGGCCGGCGTTGTGGACGCAGACGAACAGGACGGTGGGCTTGCTCACGGGCGGGCCTCTTTCAGGGTGACGGCCGGCGGGGTCTTCTCCACCGGGTGCAGGAAGCGGATCAGGAGCAGCGCGAGCACGCCGCCGACCAGCTGCGCGGCGACGAACGCCGGGACCGAGCTCGGGGCGATGCCGGCGAAGGTGTCGGACAGGGTGCGGCCGACGGTGACGGCCGGGTTGGCGAAGCTGGTGGAGCTGGTGAACCAGTAGGCGGCGGTGATGTAGCCCCCGACCGCGATGGCGACGGTCTCGATCCGGCCGGTGCGCAGGGCGCCGTGGATCACCAGCAGGAGGCCGACGGTGGCGACCACCTCGGCGAGCAGGTGGGCCACCGAGGCGCGCTCGTTGCCTGAGATGTGCACCGCGGGCAGGTCGAACATCACGTTGGCGACGACTGCGCCCAGGCAGGCGCCCACGAGCTGCGCGAGGATCAGCGCGACGCCCTCGAGCAGCCACAGCTTGCCGAGCAGCAGGTCGACCAGCGTCACGACGGGGTTGAAGGCGGCCGAGATCGCGCCGAAGGCCAGGATCAGCGCGACCAGCGCCCCGCCGGTGGCCAGGGAGTTCTGCAGCAGCTGCAGGCCGGTGTCGTCGGGGGAGAGCTCGGTGGCCATCACTCCCGACCCGATCACGGCCGCGACCAGGAAGCCGGTGCCGAGCAGCTCCGCCAGCGCGCGGCGCAGCATCCAGCGGATCACGAGGCGACGCCGCCGAGCAGGGCGGACAGGCCCGCCATCGCCTCGGCCCTGACCCGGTAGAAGACCCACGTGCCGCGCTTGCTGCGGTCGAGCAGGCCGGCCTCGTGCAGCACCTTGAGGTGGTGGCTGATCGTGGGCTGGGAGAGCTCGAAGGCGTCGTTGAGGTCGCACACGCACGCCTCGCCACCGGCATGGGCGGCGACCAGTGACAGCAGCCGCAGCCGCACCGGGTCGGCGAGCGCCTTGAGGGCGGGGGAGACCCGCTCCGCCTGCTCGGAGGAGATCGGCTCGCTCAGCAAGGGCGAGCAGCAGGCAACGGCCTCGGCCGCAGTGAGCTCGAGCGTGGACTTCGACACGCGTCGATATTGACAGACTTCGATGTCCGGGTCCACTGCGGAGCATGGGGCCCACGTGGGTGGGTGCCTAGAGTCGTCGCGTGGCCGACATCGTGGTGACCTTCGACCTGTTCAGCGCCCTCATCGACAGCCGCACCGGAGCGGCGAAGGCGTTCGCCCGCATCGCGGACGGACGCGGCTGGCCGTGGAGCGGCGCCGAGCTCTACGACCGGTGGGACGGACACAACAAGCGGTTGCAGCGCAGCGCCGAGCCGCCCACGACGTTCCACGACCTCTCGCTGCGCGCGCTCGAGCTGGCCTACGCCGAGCTCGAGGTGCCGCCTGAGTACGCCGCCAGCGACCTGGCGATCATCGAGGAGTCCGTCGCCGAGTGGCCGCTGTGGCCCGATGTGGCCGTCGGCGTACCCCTGGTCGCGGAGCTGGCGGCGGTGGGCATCTTGTCCAACGTCGACGACGCTCTGCTGCGCACCACGCAGGCGGCCCGGCTGGTCGAGCCGGACCTGCTGCTGAGCTCGCAGCGGCTGGGCGCCTACAAGCCGAGCCCGGAGATCTACCTGCGCGCCGCGGACGCGGTGCGACCCCGCCGGCTCGTCCACGTGCCGGCGTCGGCGCGCGACACCCGGGGAGCGCTGGAGGCCGGCGTCGACGTCGTCCGGCTGGCCCGGCCGGGGCACGTGGTGGACCCCGACGGACCGCAGCCGCCGCACCAGGTCGACTCGGTGGTCGACGTGGCGCAGCGGCTGCGGGAGTGGTGAGGCAGCCTGCTCAGGCGGTCGGGACGACCAGCACCAGCCAGGCCACGATCGGCGCGACGACGACGATCGACATGCCCCACTGCATCAGGCGCTTGAAGACCATCTCGCGGTCCTCGGCCTCGGCGTTGGCGACCACGAGGGCGCCGTTGGTGGAGAACGGGCTGCAGTCCACCACCGAGCTGGAGATCGCGAGGGCAGCGATCAGGCCGACCGCGTTGACCTGGTCGGTGAGCAGGAACGGCACCGCGAGCGGGATGAGCGCGCCGATGATGCCGGTGGTCGAGGCGAACGCCGAGACCACCGAGCCGATGAAGCAGATCAGCAGCGCGGCCACGATGGCGGCGCCGACGCCGGCGACCTCCTCGCCCAGCCACTGCACGACGCCCTGGTTCTCCAGCAGCGTCACGTAGGTGACGATGCCGCCGATCAGGAGCACGGTGCCCCAGCTGATCTTCTCCACCGCGCCCTTGGCCGACTGCGGGAAGGCGAGGGTCAGCGCGACGGCGATGGTCAGCGCGGTGAAGCCCACGTCGAGGTCGAAGCCGAGGGCGCCGACGATGAGGGCGGCCAGTCCGACCAGGGTGAGCGAGCGCTGGGCGTTGAGCCGGTGCGACTCGTCGGCGGGGGCCGCCTGGTCGCGGGAGGCGGCCTCGCGGGCCTCGACGGCCGAGTGCGGCTCCCGGGTCGTGGAGGTGTCGTGCGTCGCGGCGAAGGACGCCGCCTCCGCCTGTGCCGCCATGGCGAGCACGTGCGCGTCCTCGCGGCCACGGGCGATGAGCTGACGTCCGCCGAAGGCGAAGTAGGTGATGACCGCGATCAGGGTGGCGGCCAGGAAGGTCGTCAGGAAGAGGAAGCCCTCGTTGCCGGGGAGGTTGCGGTCGTCGACGACGCCGTTGGTGATGCTGCCGAAGATGCCGATGGGGGAGAAGCTGCCCGCCGTCGCACCCTGGACGATCATGATGCCCATCATCACCGGGTGGATCTGGTAGCGGACGGCGAAACCCATGCCGACCGGGGCCACGATGGCGACGGCGGCGGGGCTCACGGCGCCGACCGCGGTGACGGTCGCGCACACGCCGAACATCGCCCACGGCACCAGGGCGACGCGGCCGCCCACCGCACGGACGGCGGCGTGGACGATCCAGTCGACGGTGCCGTTGTTCTTGGCGAGGGCGAACAGGTAGGTGACGCCGACCAGGATGACGAAGAGGTCGGCCGGGAACCCGGCCAGGACGTCGTCGACGGTCGCGTCGTAGACCGACAGGCCGACGATGAAGGAGGCGACGAGCGCGAGCGCGCCCATGTTGACGCCGCGCACCGTCGCGATGAGGAAGACGATCACGAGGACCGCCAACGAGATCAGTTCGTGGGACACGTATCTATCCGTTTCCAGTTTCGGCCCGGCTCATGTGACCTAGGTCATGTCAGCGGCCCATCCTGCCAGTGGACTAGCCACCAGGCAACCGAGCCACTTCCGTCCTATGCTGGCGCCATGGCATCCGGCACCTCCGCTTCGGGACGACAGGCGCCACAGCCGCGCTCGGTGGCCCCGCTGCGGCGCGAGCGGCTCTACGAGAGCCTCGCCGCGCACATCTCCGACTTCATCGAGGCGCAGGGACTCGTCGGCGGCGACCGCCTGCCTCCCGAGCGGCAGCTCGCCGCCGAGCTCGGTGTCAGCCGGGCGACCCTGTCCCGGGCGCTGGCGGCACTGGAGACCCGCGGCCGGATCGAGGTGCGGCACGGGGTGGGTGCGCTGGTGCGCGACCCCGCCGCCGACCGACCCGCGCCGGCCGGAGGTGGGATCGAGGAGCAGGTCGCCGCCAGCGCGCCGAGCGAGGTCGTCGCGGCGCGCGAGGCGGTGCTGGCCGGGATCGCGCGAGCGGCGGCCGCCAACCCGCAGGGCTCCCTGCGCGTCGCGATGCTGGCCGATGACGGGCGTCCACGCACGTTCGAGCACACCTGGCGCTGCGTCCGCCGCCTGGCGGGGGTGGGTCTGCTCGCCGACCTCGACGACATGCTCTCCGCGAGCGCGCCCGACCCGACCGACAGCACCCGCATCGAGTCGCAGCTGGGCGCCCTCGCCGAGGCGATCATCCACGGCGACGCGAGCGCCGCGGCCAGCGCCTGCAGCGGGCTGCTGGGCTGACGGCTGCTGCTCAGCCTCGCTGGGCGGCGATGCGGGCACCCACCTCGGCGACGACCGCTTCGGCGAGGTCGCGGGCGGCCTCGTCCGGCTGCTCGGGTACGACGCCGTGCACGATGCCGAGGTCGAACAGCTCGGGCGCGGTGATGTGCTGGCTGCGGGCCAGCTCGGCGGCGTGCGCGGTGTCGCCGTGGACGATGATGCTGGCGCCCTCCGGCGGGAGCGGGGTGAGCCAGGAGCGCTCGGTCGCCACCACCTCACGGGCGGGCAGCAGGGCCAGCGCGCCGCCGCCGCAGCCCTGGCCGAGCAGCACCGCCACCGAGGGCACGCTCAGCGAGGTCATCGCGGCGATGCAGCGCGCGATCTCTCCGGCGATCGCGCGCTCCTCGGCTCGCGCCGAGAGCTCCGCGCCGGGAGTGTCGATGACCGTCACCAGCGGCAGCCGAAGCTCCTCGGCCAGCGCGATGCCGCGTTGCGCGACCCGCAGCCCGGCCGGGCCCATCGGCGTCTGCGGCGTCTGCCGGTCGCGGTCCTGGCCGACGACCACGCAGGGCTGCCCGTCGATCCGCGTGAGGGCGACCAGCACGGTCGCGTCCCGCTCACCCTGGTCGGTGCCGTTGAGGCGCACCGTCGACTCGCAGCGGCGGAGCAGGTCGCGCACCCCCGGCCGACCGGGCCCGCGGGTCAGCGCGACGGTGGCCCAGGCATCGGCCGGCGTACTCGCGGGCCGCGCGGGGCGCCGCGGGAGGCGGGGCGGGGTCGGCGGGTCGAGCAGGACGGCCAGGCTGCGGTCGACGAGGTCGGGGAGGTCCTCGGTGGCGACCACCGCGTCGATGACGCCGCACTCCGCGAGGTGCTCGGCCACCTGGACGCCGGGCGGGAAGGGCGTGCCGTAGAGCCCCTCGTAGACCTTCGGCCCGAGGAAACCCACCAGCGCGCCGGGCTCGGCCACGGTCACGTGCCCGAGCGAGCCCCACGAGGCGAACACGCCACCGGTGGTGGGGTGGCGCAGCTGCACCAGGTAGGGGAGTCCGGCGGCGCGGTGGGCCATGATCGCGCGGGAGATCTCGGCCATCTGCACGAAGGCCGGGGTGCCCTCCTGCATCCGCGTGCCGCCCGAGGAGGTGCTGGCCAGCAACGGCAGACCTTCGGCGGTCGCGCGCCGGACGGCGGCCACGATGCGCGCTGCGGCGTCACGGCCGATGGAGCCGGCCAGGAAGCGGAACTCGTTGACGATCACCGCGACCGGCCGGCCACGCACCAGTCCGCGGCCGGTCAGCACCGACTCGTCCGTGCCCGCCTTGGCGATGGCTTCCTCGAGAGCCCGCAGGTACGCCGGCTCGAGGTCACCCCGCTCGATCGGCTCGTCCCAGCTGAGGAACGTGCCGGGGTCGAGCACCAGGTCGAGCAGGTCCTTCGCGGTCCAGCGGCGTCGGGGCGTGGCAGCCGCGTCAGCGCCGGCAGGAGCTGCGCTCATGCGCCCGCGTCGCTGTCCCGCTGGTCCTGGCCGCCCAGCCACGCCTTGACCGCCTCGGTGTCGCCGCCGAGCAACGGCGGGGCGACGTGGTCGCGCGGGGTCACCTCCGCGCCGTCAGCAGCGAAGAAGCGCAGCGGCGGACCGGGCAGCTGGAGCGTGCCGAGGGTGGGGTGCTCGACGTCGATGAGCAGGCCCTGGCTGAGCGTCTGGTCCCAGCGGTAGACCTCGTCGAGGGTGCGCACCTTGCCGGCCGGGATGCCGATCTCCGCGAGGCGGTCGAGCAGCGGACCGGCCTCCCACTCGGCGAACGCCGCCTCGACGACCGCGATCGTGCGCTCCCGCGCGGAGACCCGGTCGGCGTTGGTGGCCAGGCCCTCGGCGTCGGGGTCGATGCCGAACGCAGGAGCGAACTTCCGCCACAGGCCGTCGCTGCCGACTGCGATCTGCACCGCACCGTCGGCGCAGCGGAAGAGGCCGTAGGGAGCGATCGAGGGGTGGTGGTTGCCCTGGGCACGGCCGACCTCTCCGGCGACCGTCCAGCGGGTGCCCTGGAAGGCGTGCACCCCCACGACGGCCGCGAGCAGCGAGGTCCGCACGACCGTGCCGACCCCGGTGCGGGCCCGCTCGTGGAGCGCGGCGAGGACGCCGTAGGCGCCGTACATCCCCGAGAGCAGGTCGGCGATCGGCACACCGACCCGCTGCGGGGTCTCCGGCCCGGGGCCGGTGAGCGACATCAGGCCCGCCTCACCCTGGGCGATCTGGTCGTAGCCGGCCCGGCCGCCTTCCGGGCCGTCGTGGCCGAAGCCGGTGATCGAGAGCACGACCAGGCGGGGGTTGCGGCGCTGCAGCTCCTCGATGCCGAGGCCGAGGCGCTCCAGGACGCCGGTGCGGAAGTTCTCGACCAGCACGTCGGCACGGTCGACCAGGCGGAGCAGGACGTCCTTGTCGTCCTCGGCCTTGAGGTCGAGGGTGATCGACTCCTTGTTGCGGTTCGCCGAGAGGAAGTACGTCGACTGCCGCTCGCCCTCGGGGTCGTCGGGCGGCGTGACGAACGGCGGTCCCCAGCCGCGGGTGTCATCGCCGGCGCCGGGCGCCTCGACCTTGATCACCCGCGCGCCCAGGTCGCCGAGCATCATCGTCGCGTGCGGTCCCGCGAGCGCGCGGGAGAGGTCGACGACCAGGATGTCGCTGAGCGGTCCCGAGCGCGGAGCTCCGGTCGATGCGGTGGTCATGCGGTCTCCTC
>JAPSKJ010000564.1 GCA_031177735.1 Nocardioides sp. | reverse complement strand
CTCGTTCTGGCGAGACATCACCGGCTACCACCTCTCGGCGCCCCGCGGCACGCACGGCCAGTTCTCGACGCTGGTGCCGCCGGACGGCGACGACTACCTGCGCGTGCAGCGTCTACGGGAGGGCCCGAGCCGGATCCACCTCGACCTGCACGTGGAGGACGTGGCCGCCTGGGCCGAGCGCGCGAGCGCGCTCGGCGCGACGGTGCTGGCCCGGCCCGGGCACGTCGTGCTGCGCAGTCCCGGCGGGCTGCTCCTCTGCCTGGTCACCCACCTCGCCTCGGTGCGCCCCGCGCCCGCGACCTGGCCCGACCGGACCAGGTCGCAGGTCGACCAGGTCTGCCTGGACATCCCGCAGGCGGCGTACTCCGCCGAGTGCGCGTTCTGGCGCGACCTCACCGGCTGGCCGCTCGCGGAGACGACGTCGCCGGAGTTCCGCCGGATCAACCCGCCGGGCGGCCTGCCGCTGCGGCTCCTGCTGCAACGGCTCGACGAGCCGGACGGACCGGTCCGCGCCCACCTCGACCTGGCCGCCTCCGACCGGGCGGCCGAGGTGGCCCGCCACGAGGCGCTCGGCGCGAAGGTGGCCTACGAGGGCCGCGGCTGGATCACGATGACGCCGCCGGCCGGGCCGGTCTACTGCATCACCGACCGGTCCCCGGCCTGAGCGACGGCCCGCGGTCAGGCGTGCTGGTCCTCGCCGGCCTGCTCGGGCTGGACCGACCACGACGGCGGCTCGTCTCGCCCCTCCTCCTCCAGCCGGTCGGCGTCGTCGGCGGTCGGGTGGATCGCGCCGGCCGCGTGGTGGACGGGCGCGTAGACGACGTAGAGCCGCATCGGCTCCTCGCCGATGTTGGTGATGTTGTGCCAGGTGCCGGCCGGCACCAGGACCGCCCAGCCGTCCTCGACCTCCTGCTCGAAGTCGAGCTGGTCCTTGGCGGGTCCCATCTGGGCGCGCCCGCGCCCGGCGTCGAGTCGCACGAACTGGTCGGTCTCGGGGTGCGCCTCGAGACCGATGTCGTCCCCGGGCGGGATCGACATCAGCGTCACCTGGAGGTACTTCCCGGACCATGCGACGGTCCGGTAGTCGGTGTTCTCCAGCGTCGCCTTCTCCAGATCGAAGCTCTGCGGCTGCGGCCCGATGTCCTTGATCGTCATGCCTTCGGTCCTATCACCCGGCTGGGCATCGTGCCCGACGTCGCCGCGGGCTTACGCTCGGCGCCATGAGCCATCCGGTCGCCCCCGCGGACCTGCCGCGCGCGCTCGAGGAGTACGCCGTCGGCTACCTGCTCACCGTCACCCCGTCGGCCACGGTGAAGGCCGTGACGGTGCGGCCGCGCGCCGCCGACGGTGCCGTCCTCGTCGGGGCGGGTCGTTCCTCGGCGGCGAACGCCTCGGCCAACCCCGCCGTCACGCTGCTGTGCCCGCCGGCGGTCGAGCACGGCTTCACGCTGCTCGTCGACGGCACCGCCACCGTGCTCGGCGACGAGATCAGGATCGACGTGACCAGCGCCGTGCTGCACCGCCCGCCGTACCACTCCGACGGCCCGCCGCCGCCGGGCTACGCCGGCGGCAAGGCGGCCTGCTGAGCGGCGC
>JAPSKJ010000563.1 GCA_031177735.1 Nocardioides sp. | reverse complement strand
CCTCCTTCGTCGTGCTCGTCTTCGCGGCCCGAGCGGAGACCACCGCCTCGTAGACGGCCTCCGTCTGCTCCACCACGGTCGTCCAGTCGTAGCGCTCCACGGCCCGGCTGCGGCCGGCCTCCCCGTAGCGCCGGCAGCGCTCAGGGTCGGCGAGCAGGTCCCGCAGCACCCGGGCCAGCGTGGCCGGCTCCCGCGGGGGCACCAGCTCGCCGGTGGTGCCCGGCACGACCGTGTCGAGCAGTCCCCCGACGGCCGAGCCGACGACCGGCCGGCCGCACGCCATCGCCTCGAGGGGGACGATGCCGAACGGCTCGTACCACGGCACGGTCACGACGACGTCGGCCGAGCGGATCAGCGCCGGCACGGCCTCGCGGGCGACCCCGCCCAGGAAGCGGACGCGGTCGGCGACCCCCATCCGGTGGGCCAGTCCACGCAACCGGTCGACCTCGGGGTCGGCGTCGAGGGCGTCGGGCTGCGGCCCGCCGGCGATGATCAGCTCCACGCCGGGCAGCTGCGCGAGCGCCTCGACCACGTTGCCGACGCCCTTGCGCACGACCAGGCGGCCGATCACCAGCAGCCGAGGTGGCCCGTCGGTGCGGCCGGGCCCCGGGGTGAAGACGGAGGTGTCCACCCCACACGGGATCACCGACGCGCGTCCGGACGAGAGGCCCAGCTCCTCCAGCTCGGCCACCTCGTCGGTGCAGGTGGCGATCACCCGGTCGACGTCGCGACACAGCCGCTTCTCGTGGTCGATCCGCGAGGGCGGGCTGGTGTCGAGCGAGCCCTGCTGGCGCCGCTTGACCGAGCCGAGCGCGTGGAAGGTGTGCACCACCGGGGTCGCCGTGCCCCGGGTGGCGTGCAGCGCCGCCAGCCCGCTCATCCAGAAGTGCGAGTGCACCAGGTCCACCGGCTCGCGCCGCCAGCGATCGCGCAGCCGTACACCGAACTCGGTCATGTGCGGCAGCAGGTGATCCTTGGGGATCTCGGTCGGTGGGCCCGCGGGCACGTGCTCGACGACGTACCCGTCGTCGGTCTCGACCCGCGGCGGCGCACCCGGGGTGTCGCGTCGCGTGTGGACCGTCACCTGATGCCCCCGCCGGGCCAGTCCGGCGGCGAGCGCCGCCACGTGCACGTTCTGCCCGCCGGCGTCCTCTCCGCCGAGGGCGGCGAGCGGGTCGGCGTGCTCGGAGACGAGGGCGATCCTCATGGTGTGCTCCTTCCAAGGCTGCCCGCCTCGACGGCTGCAGGCCCGGCACCCGATCGGGTGGGGTGCCCGCACAGGCGGGAGACGGCGGCGACGACGTCGCCGGGCATGACCGACGCGAGGCAGGGGTGACCCGGCACCGGGCAGCGGGTGGCGCGAGTGTCGCGACAGGGGGCGTTCTGGTCCCCGAGGAGCACGAGCGGGACGCCGTAGGGCGCCCATCGCACGGCCGGCACGGTGGGCGCGTAGAGCGACACCACCGGGGTGCCGACGGAGGCGGCGAGGTGCGCCGGGCCGGTGTTGCCGACCACGACGGCATCGGCTTCGGCGAGCAGGCCCGCGAGCTGGCGCAGGTCGAGCCGGCCGCCGAGGTCGATGCCCACGCCGTC
>JAPSKJ010000562.1 GCA_031177735.1 Nocardioides sp. | reverse complement strand
CCGTCTCCACCAGCCCGAGCGCCAACGCCGTTCCGCCCACGGTCAACCAGCAGGACATCACCTACCTGACGGTGGCGGCCCAGTCCAACCTCGCCGAGATCGCCCTCGGCAAGCTCGCCAGGCGGCAGGCCGACCGGCCCGCCGTCCGCCGGTTCGGCCGCGAGATGGTCCAGGACCACAAGCAGCAGTACGCCTCGCTGCAGGCCCTGGCCGCCACTCTCCAGGTCACCTTGCCCACCCGTCCCTCGCGTGAGCAGCGGCGCGTGGCCCGGGCCTGGAGCGGCGTCGACGGTCGAGCCTTCGACTGTGCCTACGTCCCGTTCCAGTGGGGCAGCCACGAGCTGACCATCGCGAGGACCGAGATGGAGCTCGCCGAGGGCAGCGACCCGCAGGTCCGGGCAGCGGCGCAGGCGTCACTGCCCGTGCTGCAGAAGCACCTGGAGCACGTCACCAGGCTGCTGCACCGGCTCGGCCGCTGCTGACCTGCGCAACACCGCACACCGTGCCGGGTGGCCGGCCGGACCCGTGAGGGTCGGGCCGGCCACCCGGACCGGTCAGGCCCGCTCCGGGGCGGGCAGGCCCCACAGGGCGGCGACGTGGCGGCTGTCCGTGCCGCAGCAGCCACCGACCACCGCGATCGACGGCATCCGCTCGCGGACCGCTTCGGTGGAGGAGACCAGCAGGCCGAGGTCACCGGCGTCGAGCTCCTCCATCACGTCCAGCTCCTCGTGGGTCAGTGTGGAGGCGTTGGGCCGCAGCGTGGCGATCCGGTCCTGCCACGCGCCGGCGTCGAGGGCGGGCAGCACGTGCGTCGGGTGGGCGCAGTTGATGCCGTACCAGTCCGGCGGCGCCTCGGCGTCGACCTGGCTGACCGCCTCGCCGAGAGGCGTCCCGTCCGGGAGCCGGCCGTCGGTCTCGACGGTGAAGGAGACCGCGACCGGGAGGCCGGCGGCGCGCGCGGCCTGCACGATCCCGATCGCCTCGGCGGGGCCCGTGATGGTCATCGCGTGGACGAGGTCGGCGCCCGCCTCGGCGAACGACCCCACCTGCACCGAGTGGTAGTCGGCGGCCTCGTCGGGGTCGGTCCCGCCGGCGAGGTAGCCGTCGCCGCGGGGGCCGACGGCCCCGCTGACGAGCACGCGCGGCACCTCGCCGGCGGCCGGGAGGGAGCGGAGCAGCTCGACCGAGCGCTGGTTGACGCGGTCGAGGGCGGCGGCGTCGTATCCCAATGTCCGCGCCCAATCAGGACTGGCCCGCCAGGTCGGGGTCTCGAGGACCAGGCCGGCACCGGCGGCCGCGGCGATGGTGGCGTACTCGGTGAAGTAGGACCGGAGCAGCGTCCGGCCGTCGGCGTCGTCGATGAGCGGGAACGCAGCGAAGTGCGGCAGGTCCACGCCCCTGTTGAACAGCAGGTCGGTCTCCAGGCCGCCGTCGGCGACCCACTGGCGTCCGTCGAGCAGCGTCGTAGCCACGGCGCCTCCTCAGAGTCGATCGTCCAGGATGCGGCGTTGCCGGACCCGATCGCAACGGGTCCGCAGGGCGGTAAAGGGAGTGCTCGCCGGCCGGCGGCCGGCCGGGCGCACGAGGGTGAGGTCGGCC
>JAPSKJ010000561.1 GCA_031177735.1 Nocardioides sp. | reverse complement strand
TAGCTGCCGGTGAAGTCACCGCCGCCGGTGGAGGTCCCGCCACCGACACCCTGCCCGCCGCCGCAGCCGGCGACCAGGGCGGTCGCCGCGCCGGTGCCGAGGAGAAGGAAACCGCGGCGGTTCAGGGGGAGGTCGAGGCCCCGCGAGGGGCGCTGGAACGGACTGCTCATGGCCGGTTCTCCATTTCGGTCGGTCGTGCTCGGTGTGGCTGGATGATCAGGAGGCCGTCCGCCCGGTCACGTCGAGGCGGATGACCGCCCACGAGACGGGCGGCAAGACGGCCTGCAGCCGGCCATCGTCGACGGCTGCCTGCAGAGGGCGCGGCCGGACGCGGTCGGGCTGCTGCTCGGTGTTGCACGCGGTGGGGTCGTCCTCGGCGAGGACCGTGGCGTCGCGGACGACGGCGCCCGGGAAGGCCCGGACCGTCGCGTCGAGGTGGACCTGCTCGGAGGTGGACCGGTTCACGGCCAGGACGACGAGCTCACCGCGTTCCTCGTCCAGAGTGGCGGTGGCCTCGAGCAGCGGTACGTCGCCGTGGACCGGGTCGTCGTAGCAGCTCACCCGCGGCTCGACCCGGAGCACCTCGCCGCGGGCAAGGCGGGCGGCCTGCTCGAACGGGTGGAAGATCGTCTGAGCCCAGGCGGGCCCGCCGGCCCGCGTCATGATGGGCGCGATCACGTTGACCAGCTGCGCCTGGCAGCCGATCGCGACGCGGTCGGCGTGCCGCAGCAGCGTGATGAGCAGCGACCCGACCACGACGGCGTCGTGGACGTCGTAGACGTCCTCGATCAGCGCCGGCGGGTCGTCGTAGGCGAGCTCGTCCTGGCCGGCGAAGCGGGACTGGTGCCACACGTTCCACTCGTCGACCGACAGCGTCAACCGCCGGCGGGAGCGCAGCCGCGCGCCGACGTGGTCGGCAGTGGCGGCGATCGTGGTGATCATCCGGTCGAGGTCGAGCGAGCTCGCCAGGAAGGTCGAGGTCTGCACCGGCACCGGGTCGTAGTAGGTGTGCAACGAGACGTGGTCGACCAGCTCGTAGCAGTGCTCGAGCACCTCGCGCTCCCAGGCGGCGAAGGTCGGCATGGTGCTGTTCGAGCTGCCGCAGGCGACCAGCTCGATCGTCGGGTCGACCATCCGCATCGCCCGGGCGGTCTCGGCGGCCAGTCGGCCGTACTCCGCCGGCGTCTTGTGGCCGACCTGCCAGGGCCCGTCCAGCTCGTTGCCCAGGCACCACATCCGGATGTCGTGGGGGTCCTTCGCGCCGTTGGCCCGGCGAAGGTCGGAGAGCCTGGTGCCGGCGGGGTGGTTGCAGTACTCCAGCAGGTCGACCGCCTCCTGCACCCCCCGGGTGCCGAGGTTGACCGCCATGATCGGCTGCATCCCGACCGCGCGGGCCCAGCCGACGAACTCGTCGACGCCGACGTGGTTGGACTCCACCTGCCGCCAGGCGAGGTCCAGCCGCTGCGGCCGCTCCTCACGCGGCCCGATGCCGTCCTCCCACCGGTAGGAGGAGACGAAGTTGCCGCCGGGGTAGCGCACCACGGTCGGGCCCAGTCTCCGCACCAGGTCGGCCACGTCCTCGCGGAACCCGTCCTCGTCGGCG
>JAPSKJ010000560.1 GCA_031177735.1 Nocardioides sp. | reverse complement strand
CGTTGATCACCAGCTGGCTGTTCTTCATGAGCGCGACGCAGTTGACGTCGAACTGCTCCTGCACGAGCGCCGGGTCCTGCTCGGCCACCGACGACAGCGCCATGAGCCCGGCGTTGTTGATCAGCAGATCGACGGGGCCGAACCGCTCCTCGGCGCGCGCGATCGCTGCGGCGACCGCAGGGGTGTCGTTGACGTCGGCGGCGGCCAGCTCGGCGTCGGGGAGCCCGAGTTCGGCCATGGGCTCGAGGCGTCGCGCGAGAAGCAGCAGCGGGTGGCCGGCCGCCGAGAACGCGCGCGCGGTGGCCGCGCCGATCCCGGAGCTGGCGCCGGTGATCACGACGAGGGGCTTGTCGGTCATTGTTCCTCCGAGATGTGAGGGGGAAGGGAGGCGAGCGACGCCGCGGCGGCGTCGAAGCGGGCGCGGGCGCCGGCGTACCGATGCGCCGCGTCGTCGTCGGGAAGGAGGCGTTCGACCACGGTGTGGGCGTCGTCGGCGCGGGAGTAGTCGTCCCAGACGCCCAGGCCGACGAACGCGATGGTCGCGGCGCCGAGGGTGGCCGCCTGCTGGTCGACGCTCGTGCGCACGAGGGGTGTGCGCAGGATGTCGGCGTAGATGCGGTTCCACAGCGGCGAGCGGCTGCCGCCGCCCGAGACGAGCAGCTCCTGATCGCTGCCGCTGAGCTCGCGCATCAGGCGCAGGCTGCGGTCCAAGGCGAACGCGATGCCCTCCAGGCACGCGCGGACCAGGTCTGCCGTCGAGGTGCCGAGCTCCAGCCCGACCAGCCCTCCGCGGACGCCCGAGCCGCCCTCGAGCGGCGTCCCACCGGCGAGTGTCGGGGTCATGACGGCGCCGCGTGCGCCCGGCGTGCTCGCCGCAGCCCGTTCGATGAAGTCGCCGATGGGCTCGCCGGGTGCGAGGGTGTCGCGCAGCCACGTGATGGTCGTCCCGCTGCTGAAGGTCGACAGGGCGCTGATGTGCAGTCCCGGGATGGCGTGACGGAAGACGTACGGCCGGGCCGCCTCATCGAGCACCGGACGGGCGCTCGTGACCGTCATCCAGCTCGACGAGCCGAGCGCGGCGTAGAGGCGGCCCTCGCTCGTGCCGCGCGAGCCCAGCGCCATCGCCGCGTTGTCGACGGCGCCCGCGAACACCGGGATGCCGGCGGGCAGGCCCAGCACGTCGGCGGCGGCCGCGGTGAGCAAGCCGACGACGTCGGCGGACTCCACGGGGGTCGGCAGCAGGTCGGGATGCAGGCCCGCGGCACCCAGGATCTCGGGATCGTAGCCGCCGCGCTCGAGCGCGTACGCGCCGGAGCCGGAGGCCATCGAGTGATCGGTGACGAGGCGCCCGGTGAGCCGGAGGTTGATCCAGTCCTTCGACCCGGCGAGGAAGCGCGTGCGCCGCCAGGATGCCGGATCTTCGGCCGCGAACGTCGCGGCCTTGAACACGGGATACAGCGCCGCGCCGAACCCGTTCCCGGTGCGGCGGTACCACTCCGGCTCCGGCAGCTGTGCGAAAACGTGCGCGGTGCGGCCGCGGGCATCCGACCAGATCGGGGTGGTGGGTGTCACGAGGTCCAGGCGGTCGTCGAGCTGGACGGCGC
>JAPSKJ010000559.1 GCA_031177735.1 Nocardioides sp. | reverse complement strand
CGTCGTCGGCAGCTACCGCCCCGTCGGCGTGCCCGACCCGGTCGCCGCCGATCAGCTCACCAAGGCCGCCCGCGGGGGGCTGAAGGCCAGGCTCGGCCAGAAGCTCCGGATCACCGCGCCCGGCCGCACCGGCGAGTGGGTCTTCCTCAGCCTCTACGACGCCGACGGCTCGCCGAGCTATCCGTGGGGCGACCGCTGGTTCCAGCTCGGCGCCGGCGGCACGCTGCGGGTCGGCCCGGGCCGGGACGCCCCCGCCGGCGTCACGGACCTGGTGGTGCAGAGCGGCGAGCAGGACCACGTCGGCGAGCTGGTCGGCTGGGCCCGGATCGCCTACCCCGAGCCGCAGCGGCCGGCCGAGCCACACCAGACGGTGACCCCCGCGCCGGCCCCGACGGCGCCCGCGGCCCCGGCCCTCACGGCCGCGGGGGAGAGGCTCGAGGTGCCCGCGCGGCCCGTGGCGGCGTACGCCGAGCTCGACGCGCAGCCGAGCGACGCCACCGCTCGCCTGGTCGGCACCGTCCTCACCGCCCGCTTCGCGCAGGCGGCCGGCGAGGTCGTCTTCCTCCGCGTGTACGCCGCCGGCCGCTCGCTCCCGGCCGGCTGGGCCACCCTCGACGAGGCCGGGCGGGTCGAGGTCGACCTGCGCCGTCTGGCACCGGACGCCTACCGGGTGACCGCGCAGACCGCCGACGGCACCCTGCTCGGCTGGGTCGAGGCCGACCTCGGCCCGGCCCCGGCGCCGGTCGACGAGGTCGCGCCGACTGCCTCCCCGATCCCCGAGCCGGAGGCGCAGGCCAGCGGGATCCGTCCGGTCTCCTCCGACTCGTCCGGGACGGCTGCATGGTTCGGCCCCGCCGACGGCTGGCTGCTCGCGCTGGGCGCGCTGGCGCTGGCCGGCACCGCCCTGGTCCTGCGCCGCCGCGGGGGTGCCGCATGAGCCGCCGCGCGCGGCTGGTGGCCCTGGTCGGCCTCGTCCTGGCCGTGCTCGGCGCCGCACCCGCCTCCGCGATCCCCGACGTCGGGGCCGGGCCGGACACCCCCGGCACCTCGGCCTCGGTCAGCCCCAGGACGCTGCGCGCCGGTGAGACCATCCACTTCACACTGTCGGGCTTCCCGGCCGGCGAGGTCGCCTACGTCAAGATCGACGACGGCGTCTTCTGCTCGGAGTCGGGCGTCCACGGCGCCTGCGTCGTGCACCAGCAGCGCATCGGCGCCGACGGCCGGGTCTCCGGCTCCTTCGCCCTCCCCGACGACCTCGAGCCGGGTGCGCACTGGCTGCGCTTCCTGGCCAGCGAGGAGATGACCGACGCCCAGGGCGCCTACCTGGGCGTGAAGGGCTACACCCGCCGCGGCGGTGCCGACTTCACGGTCGTCGCCGGCGGCTCCGGGAGCGCCGGTGGGACCTCGGGCTCTTCGCTCGGCAGCTCCGGCGCCACAGTGGGGGCGCAGACGGCCGGGCAGCAGGCAGCCGGTGCGAGCACCGCCGGCGCGGCCGCTGCGACCCGCTCCGCCGGCGGCACCGCGGTGGCCGCGGGCGAGGTGCTGGTCGTGCGGCCCGCGGAGGCCGACCGCGCCGCGAGGGCCGCCGCCCCGCCCACGACCCCGC
>JAPSKJ010000558.1 GCA_031177735.1 Nocardioides sp. | reverse complement strand
GCCGCGCACGCGAGCTGGTCGTCGTCGAGCGCGGCGGCCAGTCGGTCGCCCACCGCCCGGTTGCCGATCTGGTCGTGGTTCTGGTTGCACACCACCAGCCGCCAGGTCGGCATGTGCGCGGTGTCGATCGGCTTGCCGTGGTCGCGCTCGCGGAAGGAGGAGTAGGTGCCGTCGTGGAAGAACCCGCGCTCGCACACCTTCGCCAGCGCCGAGAGCGGCTCGAAGTCGGCGTAGTAGCCGCTCGTCTCGCCGGTCAGCGCGACGTGTACCGCGTGGTGGAAGTCGTCGCTCCACTGCGCGTCGAGACCGTAGCCGCCGCCCTCCCGCGGCGTGACCATGACGGGATCGTTGAGGTCGGACTCCGCGATCAGGGTCAGCGGCCGGCGCTGATGGGCCGACAGCGCGGCGACCTCGACGGCCATCTCCTCCAGCAGGTGCACCGGCGAGGAGTCGTCGAGCGCGTGCACCGCGTCGAGCCGCAGCCCGTCGACGTGGAAGTCGGAGAGCCACATCGCCACGTTGTCGAGGATGTAGCGGCGCACCTCGGCCGATCCGTCCTGGTCGAGGTTGAGCAGGTCGCCCCACGTGTTCGCGCCCTGCTTCAGGTACGGCCCGAACAGCGGCAGGTAGTTCCCCGACGGACCCAGGTGGTTGTAGACGACGTCCTGGATCACGCCGATCCCCGCCGCGTGGCAGGCGTCGACGAAGCGCTGGTAGGCCGCCGGGCCGCCGTAGTCCTGCTGCACCGCGAACCACGCGACGCCGTCGTAGCCCCAGTTGTGGGTGCCGTTGAACGCGTTGACCGGCAGCAGCTCGACGAAGTCGACGCCGAGCGAGCGCAGGTGGTCCAGGCGGTCCGCCGCGGCATCGAGGGTGCCCTCCGACGTGAAGGTGCCGAGGTGGAGCTCGTAGATCACCGAGCCGGCCAGCTGCCGCCCGGTCCAGGCCTGGTCACCCCACGAGTACGCCGCCGGGTCGAAGCGCCGCGAGAGCTCGTGCACCCCGCCCGGCTGCCAGCGCGAGCGCGGGTCGGGCCGGGGCTCGGGGTCGTCGTCGAGCAGGTAACCGTAGTCGCACTCGGCCGCGGGGTCGGCGGCGCGCGGCGGAAGAGGTCCGGCGGGGGTCCACCAGCCGTCGTCACCGCGCTCCATCTCGACCACGGTGCCGCCGTCGCCGTCGACCAGCAGCCGGACCCGCGTGGGCTTCGGCGCCCACACGTCGAAGGGTCCGCGCGGCGGGCGCACGGACGGGCCGGCGACCGCTCGCGGATCGGGGGCGTGGGTCATCGGTCCTCCTTGACGAGCAGGGCCACCGGCAGCGGGTCGAGCAGGTCGGCGAGCCGGACGGTGCCGCCGTCGACCGGGCGGCCGGTGACGACCTCGGTCCAGCGTCCGGCAGCGAGGTCGAGGACGGTCTCCCCCCAGCCGCCCCGGCGGGCGAGGCCGACCGGGAGCCGGGTGACGACGGTGACCGCGCCGCCGCGGTCGAAGGCCAGGGCGTGGCCGGCCGCCTCGCCGGTGACCGGGACGGCCGCGTAGGCGGTGAACAGCTCGGGCCGGTCCCTGCGCAGGCGCAGGCTCTCGGCCACCACCCGCAGCTTGGCGCT
>JAPSKJ010000557.1 GCA_031177735.1 Nocardioides sp. | reverse complement strand
CGACCCGGTCGCGGTCAGTTGAACCAGCCAGTAGGGTTCGCGACGACCACCCGACGTGATGGAGGCCACGTGTCCGGCAGCAACCCGTACAACCTCGCCACTCTCCTGGAGAACAGCGCTGCGGCCTATCCAGAGCGCACCGCGATCGTCCTCGGCGACACCCGTCTGAGCTACGCGCAGGTCAACGGCGCCGCCAACCAGGTCGCCAACCTGCTCCTCGCCCGCGGCGTGAAGCCGGGCGACAAGGTCGCCCTGATGTGCCCCAACCTGCCCTACTTCTCGCTGGTGTACTGGGGCATCCTCAAGGCGGGCGCCACCGTGGTGCCGCTCAACGTGCTGCTCAAGAGCCGGGAGGTGGCCTACCACCTGGCCGACTCCGACGCGGTCGCCCTGTTCGCCTTCCAGGGCACCCCGGAGCTGGCGATCGGCGCCGAGGCCTTCGAGGGCTTCTCGCAGACCGAGGGCTGCAAGGACTTCTTCGTCATCACCGTCGACCCCACCGCAACGTCGCCGATCGAAGGCACCACAACGCTGGGTCAGGGCATGGCCGGGCAGGCGCCCACCTTCGAGACGGTGGCCACCGACGAGGACGACACGGCGGTCATCCTCTACACCTCCGGCACCACCGGCCAGCCGAAGGGTGCCGAGCTGCGCCACCGCAACATGCGCGACAACGCGCTGTCGGGTGCGGAGCTCTTCGGCGCCGACGCCGACAACCCGGACACCTATCTGTGCGTCCTGCCGCTGTTCCACTCCTTCGGACAGACCGTCATCCAGAACGGAGCGGCCGCCTTCGGTGGCACCGTGGTGATGCTGCCGCGCTTCGAGGCCGGCCCGGCGCTGCACCTGATGCTGAAGGAGAAGGTCACCTTCTTCGCCGGCGTCCCGACCATGTACTGGGGCCTGCTCGGCGCTCTCGACGACACCGTCGACGTGTCGGCGCTGGCCAAGAACCTCCGCGTCGCCGCCGCCGGTGGGTCCGCACTGCCGGTCGAGGTGCACCACGAGTTCGAGAAGAAGTTCGGGGTCACGATCCTGGAGGGCTACGGCCTCTCGGAGACCTCGCCGGTCGCCAGCTTCTCCCCCTACGGCCAGCCCCCGCGGGTCGGCTCGATCGGCAAGCCGATCCCCGGTGTGGAGATGAAGCTGATCGCGCCGGGGAGCTGGGAAGAGGTCGAGTGGACCCCCGACACGATCGGTGAGATCGCCATCAAGGGCCACAACGTCATGAAGGGCTACTACAAGCGGCCCGACGCGACCGCGGAGGCGATCGACCCCGACGGTTGGTTCCGCTCCGGCGACCTGGCCAAGCGCGACGAGGACGGCTGGTACTACATCGTCGACCGGGCCAAGGAGATGATCATCCGCGGCGGGTTCAACGTCTATCCGCGGGAGATCGAGGAGGTCCTCCTCACCCACCCCGCCGTCTCGCTGGCCGCCGTCATCGGGGTGCCGCACGAGACCCACGGCGAGGAGATCAAGGCGTTCCTCATCCTCAAGCCGGGCGCCTCGGCCACTCCCGAGGAGATCGTGGCGTGGAGCAAGGAGCAGATGGCGGCGTACAAGTACCCCCGCGTCGTCGAGATCGTCGACTCCCTGCCGATGAC
>JAPSKJ010000556.1 GCA_031177735.1 Nocardioides sp. | reverse complement strand
CGGGCCAGGCGCCGTGCGACGGCGAACCGGCGCCCGCGTCGCAGGTCGCCCTCCTCGCCGGGGATCCCGTGGCCGAGGTGCCGCGCGAGCGGCTCGGCCCACGGCTCGTCGAGCGAAGCGTCGATGACCTCCAGGAGCGGCCAGACCAGGGCGTCGGGAGCCCACGGATCGTCGTCGTCGGTGCCGGTCAGCGCCGCGAAGAGCGACCAGGGCGAGCGGAACTGCACGCCGGCGCAGATGCCGTCCTCCCGCCCGGGTGCCGCCCCGAGGCGGTGGGAGAGACGCTGGCTGAGCCACCGCTCGACACCCCGGGCGGGCACGACCACGACCTCCTCGGCGAACGGGTCGGCCAACGGGCTCGCGAGCAGGTCGCCGAGCCCCTCGGCGAGCCGGTCGGTGCGCGAGGCACGGTGAAGGTGGACGGCCATGGTGGCGTCAACCTAACCGGAGCTCCCGACACCCGCCGTCGAGCCCTCCCCCGTCGAGCGCTCGGTCTGCTGCGTGAGCTGCGCGACCAGCTCGGGACGGCCGGAGAAGCGCCGCCAGGCGTAGAGGACCAGCGCCAGCGTCGCCAGTCCGCTGAGGATCTGGCTGATGCCTGCCCAGAAGCCGCCGGGCAGCCACGTCCACGAGGGCAGCACCCACCACGCCGGCTCGGCGGGCGCCCACAACCAGAGCGCCCCGGCCGCGGTCAGCAGGAGCGCGGCCGCCACCGACCCCGTCGCCCGCGGCAGGGTGACGGTGCCGCGAGCGGCGCCGAGCAGGGCGCGACGGCGCAGGTCGTCGACCCGGCGCTCGGCCCACGGGTAGTGCTGGGCGAGCAGCCCCATGCCGAGGGCGGCGAGCAGGAGTCCGGGTCCGGGCAGCGGGAACATCACGATCCCGGCCACGAGCAGCAGCCAGCCGACGACCAGCACCGTCACCCGCCTCATGCCGTCGGATGCTGACACGGTCCGGTGAGCGGAGAGTGAACGAGCCGCGCGGATCCGACGGGCTCAGGCGGTGGCTCAGGCGGTGGCTCAGCCCAGCTCTGCGCGCAGGATGCGGTCGTCACCGTCGCGGGCGTCGCCGCGACCGTCGAGGTTGGAGGTGCCGATCCACAGGGTGCGGTCATCGACGGCGTGCACCAACCGGATGCGTCCGTGTCCGGTCAGGTGCCGTGCGGTCTCCCCGGTCTCCAGGTGCACCGACCACACGCACTCGCCGCGGAGCGCACCGAGCCAGGCGTAGCCCCCCAGGACCGCCAGCCCGGCCGGCGAGCAGCGGTCGGTCGGCCACTGTGCGAGCGGGTCGCGCCCGCCACCCTGGCCGTCGGAGCCCTCCGCCTGCGGCCAGCCGTAGTCGCCACCCCGCTCGATCAGGTTCAGCTCATCGGCCTCGTTGTCTCCGAACTCGCTGGCCCACAGCCGACCCTGCTCGTCGAACGCCAGCCCCTCGACGTTGCGGTGACCGAGGCTCCACACCTCGTTGCCGAACGGGTTGTCCGCAGGTACGCCGCCCGCGTCGGTGATCCGCAGGATCTTGCCCGCCCACGAGTCCGGGTCGGGGGCGGCGTCGCGGTCCTCGGCGTCGCCGGTCGCGACGTAGAGCAGGCCGTCCGGGCCGAAGGCGATCGC
>JAPSKJ010000555.1 GCA_031177735.1 Nocardioides sp. | reverse complement strand
CCTACGTCAAGGAGCGCATCGCCGCCTTCGCGGAGGCCGGCGTCACCTCGCTGCAGGTCACCCCCGTCGCCCCGGACCCGGTCGCGACGATCGCTCAGGTCAAGGAGTGGCTGCCGACAAGCTGACGTCTCGGTGGTTCGGTCGCGTCTGGCCCCGCACGCTAAGGTCACGCCCGACCTCTTCCTTGACCCCGAGCACGCAAGCGAGCCCTGTGAACACCTTCCTCGACCGCGAGATCGCCGCGATGGCGCGCGTGCAGCGGCTGACCGGAAGCTGGGCCCCTGCCGGGGCCCGCGCGTACTCGCGGTTCGGCGACCACGCCGCCGGCTGGCTCGCGATGGGCGCTGCGGGGGCACTGTTGGACAGCCGCCGCCGGCCGCTCTGGGCCGGGGTCGCCGGGAGCGCGTTCGTGGCGCACGGCACCTCCGTGGTGCTCAAGCGGGTCGCCCGACGCCGCCGGCCCTACGACCCGCGCCTGAAGGTGCTGGTCGCGACACCGTCCGACCTCAGCTTCCCGAGCTCGCACACGGCCTCGACCACGGCGGCCGCGGTGGCCCTCGCGCCGGCCATCGGAGCCGGTGGGGCCGCCGTGGTCGCCGGGACGATGGCCGCGGCTCGAGTGCTGCTCGGCGTCCACTATCCGAGCGACGTGCTCGCCGGTGCGGCGATCGGTGCGGTCTCGGGCATCGCAGGTCGCCGGATCGCCGCCACCCGCCTCGGAGGCGGCGCATGACCGACATCGACGCCACGCCGGCCACCAGCCGCACCCCGGTCGGTGGCCTCGTCCGCACCGCCCGGCCGCGGCAATGGGTCAAGAACGTCCTGGTGGCGGCCGGACCCCTGGCCGCGGGCACCATCACCGAGCCGGACACGGCCTTCGACCTCGGCGTGGCCTTCGTCGCCTTCTGCCTGATGTCGTCAGCCGTCTACCTCCTCAACGACGTGCTCGACCGCGAGGCGGACCGCGCCCATCCCGTGAAGCGGTTCCGCCCGGTCGCGTCCGGGGTCGTCCCGGTGCCGCTCGCGTTGGCCGCCGCCGCCGTCCTGGCGGTCGGCGTCCTGCTCAGCACTGTCCTGACCGGCTACGAGCAGCTCGCGATCGTGCTCGCCGTGTACGCCGCCCTGCAGCTCGGCTACTGCGTCTGGCTCAAGCACGAGCCGGTCCTCGACCTGGCGCTGGTCTCCTCCGGGTTCCTCCTCCGCGTGGTGGCCGGTGGGGTGGCCACCGGAGTCGTCCTCTCCCCGTGGGCGCTGCTGGTCGCCGGGTTCGGGTCGCTCTTCATGGTGGCGGGCAAGCGCTACTCCGAGGTGCACCTGGTCGGAGAGGGTCGGGCGGCGACCCGGCGGTCCCTCGAGGTCTACTCCCAGAGCTACCTGCGCTTCGTCTGGAGCATCTCCGCGGCCGCAACGGTGATCTTCTACTGCCTCTGGGCGTTCTCGCTCGACGCGGGCCCGGACCTGCTCACCCAGCTGTCGGTCGTGCCGTTCTTCCTGGCGCTGCTCCGCTACGCCGTCGACATCGACCGCGGGGCGGCGGGCGAGCCGGAGAGCATCGTGCTCGGCGACCGGGTGCTCCAAGGCCTCGGGGTGCTCTGGCTGGTCCTCTTCGCGGTCAGCAC
>JAPSKJ010000554.1 GCA_031177735.1 Nocardioides sp. | reverse complement strand
CCAGGTAGGGCAGCGTGCCGGCCACGGCCAGCAGGGACAGCGTCCAGCGGATCTTTCGCACACCTGACAGCCTGCGGCGTCGACCGCCTCCGGACCATCGGGTGCTTCCCGCCCCTCCCCCTCGGCTCGGCGTCGCGGCCCCCGGGGCAACCCCTGGGGCCGGGAGTCAGCCGATGTCGGTGGCGAGCAGGTCCTCGACCGTCTCCCGCCGCACGATCACCCGTGCCTGGCCGTCCTTGACCGCGACGACCGGAGGCCGGAGCGCGTGGTTGTAGTTGGACGCCATCGAGCGGCAGTAGGCGCCGGTCGCGGGCACCGCCAGCAGGTCACCCGGCCGGATGTCGGCCGGGATGAACTCGTCCTTGACCACGACGTCGCCGGCCTCGCAGTGGATCCCGACCACGCGAGAGAGCACCGGCGGAGCGTCGGAGCTGCGGTTGGCGAGGGTGGCGGAGTAGTCGGCGTCGTACAGGGCGGTCCGGATGTTGTCGCTCATGCCACCGTCCACGCTGACGTAGGTGCGGCTGGCGCCACCGTCGAGGGTGACCTTCTTGACCGTGCCGACGGTGTAGACCGTGCACATCGACGGCCCGACGATGGCGCGGCCGGGCTCGATCGACAGGCGCGGAACCTCCAGCCCCAGCGCGCGGCACTCGTGCTCGACGATGCCGGTGAGCTCCTTGGCGAGGGTCACCGGGTCGGCCGGGTCGTCCTGGGTGGTGTAGGCGATGCCGAAGCCGCCGCCGAGGTCCATCTCGGGCATGACGACTCCCAGCTCGTCGCGCACCCGGGCGTGCAGCGCCAGCACCCGCCGGGCAGCCACCTCGAACCCGGCGGAGTCGAAGATCTGGCTGCCGATGTGGGAGTGCAGGCCGAGCAGCTCGACGCCGGGGGCCTCGTGGAGCCGGCGGACGGCCTCGAACGCATCACCGGAGGAGATGGAGAAGCCGAACTTCTGGTCCTCGTGCGCGGTGGCGATGTACTCGTGCGTGTGCGCCTCGACGCCGGCGGTCACGCGGACCATCACGCGGACCGGGAGCCCGGTCTCGGCGGCGATCCCGGCGACGCGCTCGACCTCGTGGAAGGAGTCGACGACGATCCGGCCGACGCCCATCGCCACCGCCCGCCGCAACGCCGTCAGCGACTTGTTGTTGCCGTGGTAGCCGATCCGCGCCGGGTCGACGCCTGCGCGCTCCGCGACGGTGAGCTCCCCGTCGGAGCAGACGTCGAGGCTCAACCCCTCCTCGGCCACCCACTTCGCGACCGCGACGGAGAGGAACGCCTTGCCGGCGTAGTAGACGTCGTAGCCCGCGAAGGCGTCACGGAAGGCACGGGCCCGGCCACGGAAGTCGTCCTCGTCCAAGACGTACGCCGGGGTGTTGACGTCGGCGACGAGGGCCGGCACCGCCAGCCCACCGATGTGCAGCTCTCCGTCGCGCTTCTCGGCCGTCGCCGACCACAGCTGCGGCACGAGCGCGTTGACGTCGCCCGGAGCGCGCAGCCAGGACGGTCCGTTGAGTGCGCCGGGCGCGTGCGCCCAGCCGGCCTCGTGGGTCATCGCGGGGTCACATCCTCTCGGGCGCGGTCACGCCCAGCAGGCCGAGGCCGTTGGCCAGCAC
>JAPSKJ010000072.1 GCA_031177735.1 Nocardioides sp. | reverse complement strand
GCCGTGCCCTGGAAGAACACCGGGGTGAGCGGCAGCATCTGCTGGGCGACCGGAAGGCCCGCCATCGGCCGGATGCCCGAGTCGACGACGGCGACACGCACTCCGGCCCCGGGTTGCACTCCCTGCCGGTCGAGCGCCTGGTGGGCCGCCGCGACGTTGAGTGCGCGGTAGGTCTCGCTCTCCGCCTTCGCCTGCGCCACCGGCGTGGTGTCGAGCATGACCGAGGCGCACGACGGGTCCTCGGTCTCGGCGGCCGACGCGGGCGCGGCCGGCAGCGCGGTGAGCGCCAGCCCGGCGACCGCCGCCGCACTCAGCCGCCGCACGGCGCCTCACCCGCGACCAGGCCCTCCGGGGGGCACAGGGCCAGCGCCGTCGAGAGCAGCACCCCCGGATCGAGGATCTTGATCCACGAGTCAGGCACCAGCGGCGCCGGATAGGTCGCATAGCCGAGGTTCGCGAGCGTGTCGTCGCCCTCGAGGGGGTACGCCGCCCCCTTGTCGTCCACGACGAAGGTGGTGCTGCTCGTGGTCGAGTGCCAGTCACCGGACCGCACGAACGCGCCGCGCCCGGCCTGGATGGTGGCCTCGCGGCGGCCCTCCTCGACCTCGGCCGCGGAGGCCTCGCCGGTCGGCGCGGTGCCGATCTGGACCGCCGGCGCCTCGCCGGCCGCGACGTCGAGCACCGCACAGAACTGGTCGCGCGGCTGGACCAGCGGCACGGTGTCGGGCCACGTCGCGGCGTCGGAGGGCGAGTTGACCTGGCCGCCCGGCGGCTCCCGGTCGACCGGGATGCCGCTGGGCTGGGCGGCGCCCCTGCCGACGCCGCTGTTGGTGTAGACGACGGCGTCGAACGGGTCGAGCCGCGCCGGACCCTCGCGGGTCAGCACGAAGGTGGTCGGCCCGACGGTGAGGTAGTCGCCGACCCGGGCGCCGGGAGGCAGCCCCGCGCCGGTCGCCGGCTCGCCGCGCCCCTCGATCGGGAAGCTCTCCATGCCGAGCACGCCGCCCTCGGGGAACAGCTCCAGCCACTCGCGCGGCACCGCGAGCGCGTTCTGACGGTGCGGCAGGCCGAGCGCGGCCAGCAGGTTGTCCTGCTCCTCGCCGACCGGCGAGAGCCGGTAGCGGTAGGCGCGCGGATCGGCGAGGGCGTCGTCCTCGGGCACACCCCGTGCGATCACCCAGTAGTCCTCCCCGGTGCGCACCAGGAAGCCCCCGTCGGGCAGCGCGTCGACGAGCGGCGTGCTCTCGATGTGCACCTTGAGCCCCATGCCGGGGCCGGTGCACGCGGTCCAGCCGGTGTCGACGAAGTCGTCGGTCATCGGGAGCTCCTGCGGCGCACCGAGGATGCCGATGTCGGTGCCGGGCGTGACGTCGTCGAGGTCGTCGCGGGAGACGATCTTCGGCTCGACGTCGATGCCGAGGATGAGCTGGGCCGAGGTCACGTTGATGACCGGGCGCAGGTCGGGCGGGTCGCCCTTCTCGGTGATGACGTAGCGCTCGCCGGTCTCCTTGGAGATCACCAGCCCGGGCTCGTTCCAGTCCCCCGGGGTGCGCGGGGAGAGCACCGAGAGGATCGCCGCACCGGCGACCATCAGCACCGCGAGCGCGACACCGCCCACGATGGTGCGGCCGGGCCGGGTGGGCTCGACCTCGCGACCACCCGGCGCCCCGGAGAGGAACGCGGTGACCAGACGGCGGCGGGCGAACGCGTGCGCCTCGACCAGGTCCTTCTTCGTCGCCATCGTTCGCCCTGCTCAGACGTTCACGGCGGAGAAGAGCCCGGTGGCCAGGACCAGCAGCGGCAGCAGCGAGAGCAGGCCCACCGTCTCCGCCACGTCACCGAGCCGGCCCCGGCGCACCGACGACGTGCCCGGCACCAGGGTCAGCAGCAGGAGTACGCCGCCGGCGGCTGCCAGCACGACCGCGGTCGTCGGCCGCCAGTCGGGGTGGAGCACGACGACCGCGACGGCCGTCACCGCCAACCCCACGATGCCGGCGCCGAGGCCGACGAGCACCTCCGAGCCGACGCGGTACTGCCGGGTGCGCAGCATGACCACCGCGCAGGCGGCCAGAGCCAGCAGGGTGCCGGTCAGCCCGCGCCCGACCGCGAGGGGCGCGATGAGCACGAGCAGCAGCCCGACGGTCGCCGTGATCGCGACCAGGATCTCGTGGGCGACCCGGGCGTCGGCGCTGACCTTGCGCGGGTCGATCTCCGCGGGGTCGTTGGTGATGTCGGCGTGGCTGAACAGCTGCTCCACGTCGGTGCCGGTCATCCCGAGGGCGAGCCACGGGAAGACGCTGCCCGCGAGGACCACGATGACGAGCACGACGATGAGCAGCGTGGCCGGGTCGAGGTCGGTGGCTCGCAGCACCAGGCCGGCCGCGACCGCGACGCCGCCGACGACGACCGCCGGGAGCGCGAGGATGCGGCCCTCGTCGAGCCCCATCAGCGCGAGCAGGCCGGCGGCCAGCGCGCCGCCTCCGGCGCAGGCCAGCGGCATGCCGAAGAAGCCCTCGGACCAGGCGTGCGGCGCCAGCATCAGCCCGGCGAGCGCGCCGTAGGCGACGCCCATCCAGACCACGGCGAGGGCGGCCTCGGCCTCCCCCTCCGCGCGGGAGAGGACCACGCCGCCCACGACGAGGGCGAGCGCGAGGACACCCGCGGTGACCCCGGCCACGAGCGAGTCGCGCTGGACGAAGAGTGCGGCGGCCCCGAGCAGCAGGAACAGGGCGGCGGCCCACAGGGCGGTGCGGCGGCCGGAGGCCGGCTGCCACGGGGTGAGCTCTCGCTCGACCACGTCGGTCATCGCCTCGACGACGTCGTCGTAGACCCGGGGCGGCGGGGCGTCGACACCGGCGCTGAGGGTGAGCAGCCCGCCGTCCTCGATGCCCTGGGGGATCAGGCCGACGTCGGTGGCCAGCTCGCGCCCGTCGGCGGTGACCACGTGGTAGCCGCCGTAGACGGTGGCCGCGTCGAGGAGGCCGACGCTGCGGGCGAGCTCGGGGACGAGCTCGGCGACGGGGACCGCGCCCGGCAGGACGAGGTCGACCCGGCGAGCCCCCGAGGCGACGGTCACTCGCACCAGACCGGAGGCTCCGACGGGCGCCTGGGTCATCGACACTCCTCGAGAAGAACGAAACGGCGATCAGTGCACACACGAAGGGGCACACACGAAGGGGCCGGCGTCGAGACGCCGACCCCTCCGGGGAACCTTAGACGCTCAGTAGCCGGTGTTCAGGTCGGCGAAGCGAGCGGCCGCCTTCTTGTCGGTCTCGTTGTAGTTGACCGCGGAGTTGATGAGCTCCTGGGCGGAGTACTTACCGAGGGTCTTGAGGTCCTGGACGCTCTGCTGCCACTGCGCCATCTTGCGGTCGAAGAACTCCTCGGCCGCGTCACCGACGAAGTTCTGACGGTTGTTGTTCATGACGGCGATGAACTCGTCGAGGTAGTTCTGGCAGTGGTCGATCGCGCGAACGAGGTCGTCGGCCAGATTGTTGACGACGTTGTAATCGACCTTGATGTGGTCGCCGGGGTTGCCCATGTCAGTGTCTCTCTTCCGGTCTCGTGTCGGGTCAGGCGAGGTTGCCGCCGGCGCCGAGCCGGTCGAGGAGGCGCTTGGAGGCGGCCGCGGCGTCGTTGTCGGCGTCGGCGAGGCTGAGCTCGGTCGCGCCGAGCTCGGCCTGGAAGCCGTTGAGGTTGGTGACGCAGCGGTTGACCGCCTGCGACCAGGCCTCGTAGAGGTCGAAGAACGCGTGCGCGCCCTGGCCCTTGAAGCCGCCGACGCCCTGGCTGATCAGGCCGGTGAGCTTCTTGACCTCGTTCTCCATCTTGGTCTCGCACTCCTCAGAGGCCTTGCTCAGGACCTGAGTGGCGTTGCCGGCAAGCTCAAGCACCATCTGTCTTCCTTTCGTCGGCGCCGCTCACGCGGCGCCCGTGGCTTCCCGACCGGTGTCGGGACTGGTCTGTTGTCTGTGGGCCCGGTCCGGATCGCGTGGACCGGACACTGAGCCGTATGCCCGACCATCCGGGGGCTAAACCCGCGGATTCAGGTTTCCCACAGAACGCGGAAGACCCCGGTGGCCACGACACAGGCGGCGATGGCGAACGAGCCGGCGATCCCCTCGGCGATCTCCGCCCGCCGCGACCACTTCACCGAGCGCCAGCCGCGGCCGGTCGCCACGGCGGCGACCACGAGGGCCGCGGCCAGTGCGACCGCACCCACGACGAGGGCGACCACGGTGCGTCCGCGCACGTCGTCGATGACCGCGAGCACGAGCACCCCCCAGCACAGGAGACCGGCGATGCGGAGCAGACGGCGGGGCACGGCGTAGCGGTAGCTGCGCGCGGCGAGCAGCAGGGCGGCACCCACCAGGAAGACCAGCGCCCGGGCGCCGGTGCGGTCGATCGGGACGGTGGCGGTGGCCAGCAGCAGCGGAGCGGCGAGCGCCGTGAGCGCCAGGACGGCGACGCTGGCGGCGAGCAGCGTGCGAGCGCCCGAGGCGGCGACCGCCGCCACCGCCTCCACCGGCACCATCGTGCGGCTCCGCTTGCCGCGGGGCTGCTCGTGCGCCGACCACGCGCTCACCGCGAGCCGGTCGAGTGCGAGCAGCTGGGTGTCGGGCACGTCGATGGCGTACGCCGGCACGATCCGGGCCGCCAGCATCAGCACGACCAGCACGACCGCCCAGACCACCGACGCAGCGACATCGGCGAGCGCGGCGAGGAAGGTGACGCCGAAGAAGGCGACGCCCACGATGATCCAGACCCGGAGTGCCTCCTCGGCCCGGCGGTCGACCGCTCGAGCGGCGGCCGCCACCACGGCGGCGAAGAGACCGGCCACGCCGAGGATGGTGGGAAGCCGCTCGGGCGTGGGATCCCAGGCGACGGCGAACGCCGCCGCTCCCGCGAAGGCGGGGGCGGTGACCGCCCGGCGCGGTGCCAGTCGGCCGGTGGGCACCAGCCCGCTCAACGCGGCGACGGCGAGCGCGGCGACGCTCACCTCGTGACGCGCACCGTCGGCGTGGGCGGCCAGCCATCCGGCGACCACGGCGGCCGCGCACGCCACTGTCACCGCGAGCGCGGACAGCGGACCCGGCGGGTGCGTGTCGCCGCGGGAGGCGCTGCGCGCCGCCCGGCGCGCCGACCGGCTCATCGGCTCCGCCGGCGCCGCGACGGCGAGCAGGTCGCCGCTGGCGATGCCGATGTCGCTGAGCACCTCGTCGGCCTTCAACGCCCGACCCGATCGGGTGATGAGCGGCGGGATCTCGCGCAGGCCACAGGTGGCGGCGTACTCCCGCGCCACGTCGATGGCTGCGGCGCCGGGGGGCACGACGACGTCGATGACGCCCGCGGGTCCGTGCACCGACAGGGCGAGGCTCCCCGCCACCGCTCCACCGGCCACGACCACTCCCGAAAAGTCAGTCCCCCCGTCACCGATCGCCGCGGATCGTGACGCTCCGGGCGTTTGGCCCGGGTCTCGCAGGGTAGTCGCTCCTGGCACGACGGCCTATCATTCGGTGGCCGACCGGGACACAGGCAGGGGAGACGTTGACGACGACCACGCTCCGTGGCGGCCGCCGCGACGAGCCCGAGCTCCCCACCGGGCAGCTCAAGCTCCAGCCGCCGCCCGAGCTCGAGCAGGCCGAGGGCGCCAGCAGCGTCCTGATGAACGCGATCCCGATGCTCGGCAGCCTCGGTTCGATCGTGCTCGTCGCAACGATGAACACCGGCTCGGGCAGCAGCGCCCGCCAGTACATCGCCGCCGGCATGTTCTTGTTCGCGACCCTCGGCTTCGTGATCGTCCAGATCGACCGGCAGCGCAAGCAGCGCACCCAGCAGGTCTCCGGCTCACGCACCGACTACCTGCGCTACCTCGCCTCCGTCCGCGAGACCGCCCGTGATGCTGCGGTCCAGCAGCGTCGTGCGCTCACCTGGCACCACCCCAGCCCGGCGAGCCTGCCGGCGATCGCGGAGGAGCGCACCCGGCTGTGGGAGCGCACCACCGCCGACCCGCTGTTCATGCAGGTCCGTTACGGCGTGTGCAACCAGCCGCTCTCCCTCCAGCTCGTGCCCCCGGAGAGCTCGCCGATCGACCAGGTCGACCCCGCCGCCGCCTCCGCGCTGCACCGCCTGCTGGTGGTCCACCGCGTGCAGCCGGACCTGCCGGCCGCCATCGACCTGCGCTCCTTCGACTTCGTCGAGGTCTGCGGCGACGAGGAGCCGGCCCGCGCGGCGGCGCGGGCGCTGATCTGCTCGGCCACCACCTTCCACTCCCCCGAGCACCTGGTCGTCGCCGTGCTCACCACCGAGGAGAGCCTCGCGGAGTGGGACTGGCTGAAGTGGCTGCCGCACGGCCTCTCGGCGCGCGAGAACGACGCCGTCGGGCCGATGCGCATGGTCGCGACCTCGCTCGACGACCTCGCCGCGCTGCTGCCCGAGGACGTCGCCGACCGCCCCCGCTTCGGTGCCGACGAGCGGCCCGCGACGCCCCACGTGCTGGTCGTGCTCGACGGCGTCCAGCTGCCGCCCGGCAACCACGTGCTGCCCTCCGACGGCGTCCACGGAGTCACCGTGCTCGACCTTCCCGAGCGCTGGGACGAGCTCACCGACTCCAGCCGGCTGCGCATCCAGCTCGAGGGCGGCACCGCGACGGGCACGCACTGCCCGGCGAGCATCCTGCGGGTGCGGGAGGCGCCGGTGCAGGCGAAGCTCGACCTGTGCGACATCTCCACCGCGGAGGCCTTCGCGCGCCGGCTCACGCCCCTCTACACCCCGCAGGCCGGCGCCTCGGCGGAGGCGGTCGTCCCCTCCGAGATCAAGGGCCCGACCGACTTCATGGAGCTGCTCGGCCTGCCCGACGTGCACACCCTCGACGTCCAGGCCGCCTGGCGCCCGCGGCCGGCGCGTGACCGGCTGCGGGTGCCGATCGGCCTCAACGACGCCGGCGGGGTGGTGCACCTCGACATCAAGGAGTCCGCCCAGCAGGGCATGGGTCCGCACGGCCTCGTCATCGGTGCGACCGGGTCCGGCAAGTCGGAGTTCCTCCGCACCCTCGTGCTCGGCCTCGCACTGACCCACACCCCCGACCAGCTCAACCTCGTCCTGGTCGACTTCAAGGGTGGCGCGACGTTCGCCGGGATGGCCGACATGCCGCACGTCTCGGCCGTCATCACCAACCTCGCCGAGGAGCTCACCCTCGTCGACCGCATGCAGGACGCCCTGTCCGGCGAGATGGTGCGCCGCCAGGAGCTGCTGCGCGCCGCCGGCAACTTCGCCTCCATCCGCGACTACGAGAAGGCGCGCGCGTCCGATCCGACCATGGACCCGCTGCCGTCGCTGTTCATCGTCGTCGACGAGTTCTCCGAGATGCTGGCGGCGAAGCCCGAGTTCATCGACCTCTTCGTCGCCATCGGCCGCCTCGGCCGCTCGCTCGGCCTGCACCTGCTGCTGGCCTCGCAGCGGCTGGAGGAGGGCCGGCTCCGCGGCCTGGAGTCGCACCTGTCCTACCGCGTCGGCCTGCGCACCTTCAGCGCGCAGGAGTCGCGGGCCGTGCTCGGCGTGCCCGACGCCTACGAGCTGCCGGCCGTGCCCGGCCTCGGCTACCTCAAGCCCGACCCGACCACGATGCTGCGGTTCAAGGCGGCGTACGTCTCGGGGCCGCCGGCGCGCCGCTCGTCGGCCCGCGTCCGCCGCGACGAGGGCGGCCGGATGCCCGGCATCTTGCCGTTCACGATCGCCGAGGTGCGCGAGCTGGAGCTGCCGGAGCCGGAGGAGGACGAGGCGCGCCCCGTGCAGCCGGTCGCCGAGGACGAGCAGGAGACGCTGCTCGGCGTCGCCGTCGAGCGGATGACCGGTCAGGGTCGGCCGGCGCACCAGGTGTGGCTGCCGCCGCTGGACGTGCCGGACACCCTCGACCAGCTCATGCCCGACCTGGTCACCGACTCCGAGCTCGGCCTGGTCTCCCCGGGCTGGCGGGAGCTGGGCGGGATGGTGGTGCCGCTCGGCACCGTCGACCGTCCGCGCGAGCAGCGACGCGACACCCTCAGCGTCGACCTCAGCGGCGCGACCGGCCACGTGGCCGTCGTCGGTGGCGCGCGCAGCGGCAAGAGCACGCTGCTGCGCACGCTCCTCACCAGCGTCGCGCTGACGACCACCCCGCTGGAGTCGCAGTTCTTCGTGCTCGACTTCGGCGGCGGCACCTTCACCCCGCTGCGCCGGCTGCCGCACGTCGCGGGTGTCGCCTCGCGGTCCGAGCCCGACGTGGTGCGCCGCATCGCGGCGGAGGTGCGCGGCATCGTGGAGCGCCGCGAGCGGTACTTCCGCGACCACGGCATCGACTCGATCGAGACCTACCGGACCCGGCGTGCCGAGGGCCGGGCCGACGACGGGTACGGCGACGTCTTCCTGGTCATCGACGGCTGGAGCACCCTGCGCCAGGAGTTCGACGAGCTCGAGATGGAGTTCATCCAGCTCGCCGGCCGCGGCCTGACCTTCGGGGTGCACGTGCTCGCCTCCGCGGCGCGCTGGATGGACTTCCGCTCCGCGATCCGCGATCAGTTCGGCACCAAGCTCGAGCTGCGGCTCGGTGACCCGATCGACTCCGAGATCGACCGCAAGGTCGCCGCGCTGGTGCCGGTGGGCCGCCCGGGACGCGGCCTGGTGCAGACCAAGCTGCACTTCCTCGCGGCGCTGCCGCGGATCGACGGCACCCCGTCGGGGCAGTCGCTCGGCGACGGCGTCGACGACCTGATCGCGAAGGTCAGCGCCGCCTGGCAGGGTCCGCGCGGTCCGAAGCTGCGTCTGCTGCCCGAGCAGATCAAGCTCGAGGAGGTGCGCGAGCTGGCCGGTGTCGGCGGGCTCGGTGAGCACCCTGGCGGTCCGCTGCTGCTCGGCATCAACGAGAAGGAGCTGGCCGCGGTCGGCCTCGACCCCGACACCCAGCCGCACCTGCTGGCCTTCGGTGACGGTCAGTCGGGCAAGAGCGCGCTGCTGCGCACCGTCGCCTCCGAGATCATGCGCACCCGCAGCCCGCGGGAGGCGCAGATCATGGTGGTGGACTACCGGCGCGCCCTGCTCGGCGAGGTGCCGGACGAGTACCTCCTCAACTACCTCACCTCCGCGACCCAGGCCGTCCCGGCGATCAAGGACCTCGCGGCCTACCTCGAGAGCCGGATCCCGGGCCCCGACGTGACCCCGGAGCAGCTGCGCAACCGCTCCTGGTGGGCGGGCGCCGAGGTCTACGTGCTCGTCGACGACTACGACCTGGTCTCCACCCAGCAGGGCTCTCCGCTGGCGCCGCTGCAGCCGCTGCTGGCCCAGGCGCGCGACGTCGGGCTGCACCTCTTCCTCACCCGCCGCTCGGGTGGGGCCGGTCGCTCGCTCTACGAGTCGGTCATCCAGTCGCTGCGCGAGCTCGCCGCGCCGGGCATCCTGCTCTCCGGCAGCCCGGAGGAGGGTCCGCTCATCGGCAACCTGCGGCCCACGCCGGCGGCGCCCGGCCGCGGGCGGCTCAACACCCGTGACCGCGGCACGGAGGTCGTCCAGCTCGCGTGGACCGAGCCGACGCTCTGAGCCGAGCGCACGACCCGGAGGTGCGCGCGTCGCCTCCCGGCCCGCCGGCGTCCGGCGCGCGCTTGCCACGCGGTGTCGTCCCGTCCGAGCACCGCGTGACCTCGGCACCGGGGCGGGTCCGCCGTGTCGACGTAGTGCAGATCACGCCCCGTCGGGCCGGTTGAGACGCGGATGTAACCCACGGTCAATCTGCCGGGCATCTGACCAGAGCAGGCTGGGACCACATCCCAGAACACCGAACTCGTCAGGAGGCCGAGATGGAGAACCCCACCGCGACCGACCGGGACGCCGAGATCGAGCGCGTCAGCATGCAGCGCAACAAGCTCCGCACCCGTCACGCATCTGCCCTCGCCAAGCTCATGGAGGAGCGCCAGGACCTGCGCGGAGTCAACGCGCTCGCCGATCTCGTCGACGACTCGCTGCGCTGGTCTGCCTGAC